>JANMMX010000074.1:0-11099 GCA_031373605.1 Allobosea sp.
GTGCGCCTGCACGATGCCATGATCGAGCAGGGCCTGATTATCGCCACGCGCGACGGCCTCGGCGTTTCAAGCGCAGGGCGCAGCCGTTTTGTCGCCGAAGGCATCAACATTGAAGAGCTGGAACAGAAAGCCCGCCCACTCTGCCGCGCCTGCCTCGACTGGAGCGAGCGTCGGCACCATCTGACAGGCTCGCTGGGAGCAGGCTTGCTGCAGCTCTTCTTCAAACGAGGATGGGCCAGCCGTGATCCAAGGGGCCGCGCTGTGATTTTTACAATGACAGGGCGCGCGCAATTTGAAGCGTTTCTCGGGTCAGACAGTCAAACGGACGCGGCTCGCTTGGTCTCGAAGGCTTAGTTACTAGATATTTTGACGAACCATCAGGACATCCTCAAAGGATCGGTCATTTTGCAAAATGCCATTGGGGATACGCCCGACTTCAGTAAAGCCCTTCTTTTGATAGAAGCTGATGGCTCTGGGGTTTGCCGAAGAAGCCGTGAGTTCCAACTGGCAGACGCCAATATCTTTTGCATGCGCGACGACTTCATCCAAGAGCCGTGCTGCCTCGCCCGTTCCTCTTAAGTGCGCGCGAATGTAGACCATTCCAACGCTCGCTCGATGAGAAATCTTGACGCCCTGATGGCGGGTTAACGCAACAAGTCCACTTGGAGCATCTTCAACAAACGCGACGAATATGGCGCTGGCCGTAATCCTGCGCTTCCATTCATCGTCGGAAAATTTTTCCCAATCTTCAGCTGAACTCGCAAAGCACGACGGCTCCAACCGCAGGCTTTCCAGCCGCAGATCTCGGAAAAGCTCAATATCCTTGAGTTCGATCCGTCTGATCATCACCGTTTTAAAAACAAATTCTGAGAAAAAATGGTGGGCCCGGTCGGACTTGAACCGACAACGACGGTGTTATGAGCACCGGGCTCTAACCAATTGAGCTACAGGCCCGCCATCGGGATATAGCCGGGTCGCGCAAGCGTCAACGGCAATGCGTTAGAACATCCGCCCGCCATCGGGCACCTGATGGCCCGGCCCCAGCAGCACGACCTCGCCAGCAGAATCCGGCACGCCCAGCGTCAGCACCTCCGACATGAACCTGCCGATCTGGCGGGGCGGGAAATTGACCACGGCCAGCACCTGTCGTCCGACCAGCGTCTCGGCCTGGTAATGCGCCGTGATCTGCGCGGAGGAGAGCTTGCGGCCGATCTCCGGGCCGAAATCGATGGTGAGCTTCAGCGCGGGCTTTCTGGCCTCCGGGAAGGGCTGCACCTCGATGATGGTGCCGACGCGGATGTCGAGCTTCTGGAAGTCCTCGAAGCTGGCCACAGGGAAACTGGCCAAAGTCACGGGGCCAGCTTCCATGCTGGAAGAACCTGCATCAGCCGCCATGTCAGGCGGCATTCACTGACGCGGCATCGCCCTCGCCTGCCCGCTCGCGGCGGCGGGCGGACGGTGTGCGGGAACACATGGCGCTGGCCAGCCCGCGCAACGGGGCGGTCAGCCGGTGGAAATCTTCGGCACGCGCCATGATCTGCCCTGCCCGCTTCAGCTCTCGGTCCAGCGCGGCCATGGTCTTCGACAGGTCGGCCTCGTCATCCTTCAGCCAGACATCCATGACGCGCGAGAAGAGCAGCACCGCGCCCTGCACGCGCAGTGCGCCCATCGCGTCCTCGGTCGGGATGCTGGCCGAAGCCAGCATGTAGCGCCAGGAGTTCAGCGCCACGCCGTTCAGCGCCGCCAGCGCCAGCGGGTCGCGCCTGATCGCGGGCACAATGCGCTTCAGGCCGGGCTTGTAAGGAGCGAGCGCATCAAGCCGCCGCATCACCACGTCAAAAAGCCGTTCGCGGAGCGGCTCTGCGTCAAGATCGCCGGACGTGCCAGCCAGCACCTCGGCATCGACCATGCGGGCAAGGCCGCCCAGCATGGCACCACGCGAGGGATAGAGATCGCGCAATTGCATGAGTGTGAGGCCAGCCTCGCGCGCAATCTCGGGCAGCTCGATGCCCTCCCAGCCATGCTCGGCGGCCAGACGCATCAGCGCCTCGACGGCAGCGCGGCGCGGATCGGCAGGGGCGTTTGCGGAATCAGCGGATGTCTTGCGGGCCATGGTGACCTCCTGTGAGAAACGGGGGCGCTTGCATCGCGCCTGTCCGGACATGAGATCAACATAGGTGCGGCGCCTTCAAGGCGAAAGAGGCAGCGTCCGCGCTCAGCCCGAAAGCTCGCCCGCGCGCCGTTTGGCCGCAGCGACAGCGCGCTTCATCAGCGCCTGCAGCCCGTTCTCGGCCATCAGCTCTTCCAGCGCCGCAGCAGTCGTGCCGCCAGGCGAGGTCACATTCTGGCGCAGTTTGGCAGGTGGCAGATCGGATTTGAACAGCATCTCGCCCGCGCCCTCCACCGTGGCGCGCGCCAGGCGCTCGGCCAGTTCGGCAGGCAGGCCAGCCGCCGTGCCAGCCGCTGCCATGCACTCCACCAGATGGAACACATAGGCCGGGCCAGAGCCGGACACGGCAGTGACGGCATCGATCAGGTTTTCATGCGGCAGCCACTCGACCTTGCCAATGCCGACAAGCAGCGCGTCCGTCATGGCTCTTTGTGCAGGCGTCACGTCATCAGCGGGAGCCGCCGCCGTCACGCCGCGCCGCACGGAGGCTGGCAGGTTCGGCATCGCGCGCACAACCGCCACACCTTCCGGCAGACGCGACCGGAGATCGGCGATGGTTTTTCCAGCGAGCACGGAGATCAGCAGCGATTTCGGCCGCGCGATGGCCTTGAGGATCGGGGCAGCCGCATCAAGCATCTGCGGCTTGATGGCCAGCACGATGGCGTCAGCAGGCGGAATGTGCCCCAGAGGCGGGTTGAGCAGCATGCCATAGGCACCTGTCACCGCCTTGATCTCCGGGCCGGGCGCAGGATCAAGCACCGTGATGCCGGAGCCCGGCATGCCGGTGGCCAGCCAGCCTTCCAGCATGGCTCCACCCATCTTGCCTGCGCCGACAAGCACCAATGATCGCGGCATCATGCCTGACATGTTCATTCCCCCCGAAGGTCGATCCGGTTCAAGCCGGATGTCTTGTCACATCGGATATTTTTGGCCAAACGGCCGCGCCTGCCGTGCAGCGCTCCTTAAGCCTCGCCGACAGTCTCCAGCATGGCACCTTCCAGCGCCTCGCGAGCCGATTTTCCGGCCCAGACGACGAACTGGAACGCCTGGAAATAGCGTTCGCACGCCTCGACGGCCGTGTGGATCAAGGCACCCGACTGCTCATCCGTCGGCTCGGCACCGCCAGAGAGCAAGAGGGCATGGCGGTACATCACCACGTTCTCGGCACTCCAGAGATCGAAATGGCCAACCCAGAGCTGCTCGTTGATGAGCGAGACCAGCTCCAGCACCTCGGCGCGGCGACGGTCCGGAATTTTCATGTCGAAGGCAGAAGCGACATGCAGCGCCTCCACCTCTTCCAGCCAGGTGACCGCCACCTGGTAGTCTGCCCAGCCACCCTTGACCGAAACCGACAGCTCATCGTCACTGTCCCGGTCAAAAGACCAGTCGTTCAAGGCAGCCAGGCGCTCGATCAGATCAAGAGGGTTGGAAGGCCGTTTGGTGTCGGTATCCAGATCCAGGTCCATCATGCTCGTTGTCCATGTGCCGGGGCCTGCAACAACAGGCGGCAGCATTCCAAAGCGGAAACACGGTGATGTTCGGAACAGCTCACGCGACAGCGGACAGGAGCGATGCGCAGCTCCCGCAAACATCAGAGCCAACCCATTGGCAGCCCCGACGAATCAACCTTCCTCACGACGATAGCGCAGCAAACCCATGCCGCACACCGTCATTGCTGGTTGATCGGATTCGGTGACAGTTGCGCAACAGTCACGTTGCGCCTGTCCACAGCTGAGAAACGGTCAGGCCTTGGCCGTTATCGGCTTTTCGGACGCCGTCTTCGGCATCGAAGCGGCAGCTTCCAGCTTTGCCAATCGCTCGGACAGGCGATCATTCTCTTCGCGCGCCAGCACCGTCATTTCGCGGACGGCCTCAAACTCTTCGCGCGAAACGATGTCCATGTCGCGCATCAGCCGCTCGAACTGGGTCTTGACCACCGTCTCGACCTCACGCCGCACACCCTGGGCCGCACCGGCAGCATCCGTGACCAGACGGGCAATATCATCGAGGATGCGGTTGGGCGCGCCGACCATGGGAAGCTCCTGAGATCCGAAGTTGCATGCAGTGGCGGCTTTCTAGCATGCGAAGGGCGCAGCTGCGAATGGCTTGTGCGCGCAATATCGGCATTCCATGCTGGCCTTGTCTCAACACCGGCAGGGCAACGCCATGGCGCTTCACTTCACTCCATCCGAGTTCGCGCGCCGCAAGCGCGCCCTTCAGGCCGCCATGACAGCTGACGGGCTCGACGCGCTTTTCCTGTTCCAGCAGGAATCGATGTTCTGGCTGACAGGCTATGACACGTTCGGTTTCTGCTTCTTTCAGTGCCTGGTCATGCGCGTCGATGGCACCATGGCACTGCTGACCCGCTCGGCCGATCTGCGACAGGCGCAGCAAACCTCGAACCTCACCGACATCCGCATCTGGAAGGATGGCCGTGATGCGCAGCCCGTGCGCGACCTCGTCACACTGGCGGATGATCTTGGCCTGCAGGGCAAACGCATCGGCGTTGAATACGAGTCCTATGGGCTGGTCGCCTCGAATGGCCGCAAGCTGGACGCAGCCTTCGCCGGGCGGGCAACGCTCATTGATGCCTCGCTGATCGTGACGCGCTTGCGGGCAACCAAGTCAGCCGAGGAGGTCGTCCATGTCCGCAAGGCTGCCGCGCTTTCTGATGCAGCCGATGCTGCAGCGCTCGCGCTGATCGCGCCCGGCGCGGACGAGGGTGACATTCTGGCCACCCAGCACGCCGCGATCTTCTCCGGCGGCGGGGACTATCCTGGCAACGAATTCATCATCGGCTCGAGCGAAGACGCCCTGCTGTGCCGCTACAAGGCCGGACGCCGGAAGTTGTCAGTCAACGACCAGATCACGCTGGAATTTGCCGGAAGCTATTGCCACTACCACGCCGCCATCATGCGCACCGTGCCCGTTGGCGAGCCCTTGCCCCTGCATCGTCCCTATCACGAGGCCGCCAGGGAGGCGCTTCTGGCCTGCGAGGCCGAGCTGCGTCCGGGCCGGACAGCAGGCGATGTCTTTGCAGCGCATGCGCGTGTTTTCGATGCACACGGGCTGTCACGGCACAGGCTCAATGCCTGCGGCTATTCGCTTGGCGCGAAATTTACGCCTTCGTGGATGGACTGGCCGATGTTCTTTGAGGCCAATGACTGGGTGTTGACTGAGGGCATGGTGATGTTTGCCCACATGATCCTGATGGACTCTGCCTCGCAGACGGCGATGTGCCTCGGCCGCACCTCGTTGATCGGCAAAGGCGGCGCCGAACCCCTCAACCTGGCCGATCTGGACCTTGTCTGCCGATAGGCCTAAAAGGGTATGGAAAGCTCCCGCAAGTGGAGCATGACAGGGCCGTTCGTCATGCGCAGTTCATCTATTCTGGCTGCTGTTGCAGCCATTGGTGCCATCGGCCTCGGTGGATGCAACGATCTGGGTGGTTCGCTTTCGCCACCCACCGCGCGCGTCAGCGCGCCTGGCGTGCCCATATCGGTCGAGAGCATCGGCGGCGCGCCGGCAGGCGTTTCGGGCCAGTTTGCGACCCAGCTCTCGCAGGAGGCCCAGGCGCGCCAGATGCAGATCGTGGCCGGGACCACGCCCGCCCGCTTTCGTGTGCGAGGCTATCTGACCGCCGAGCCGACCGAGGATGGCAAGACAGCACTCGCCTTCGTCTGGGATGTGTTCGACACCAGCAAGAACCGGGCGCAGCGTGTGCAGGGCGCCACGGTCACCAGCGCCCGCGCTGGGTCTGATCCATGGGCCAGCGTCGACGGTGCGGCCGTCAGCCGCGCCGCATCCGATTCGATGGATGCGATCGCGACATTCCTGGCAGCGGTCCCTGCCTCACCGCTCACCACAACGGCGGCCTCCCGGCGCAGCGGCAATGTGCGGGCACAGACTGCCGGCAGCACATCATCGGACTGACCCGGCTTTTTCTGCCAACCACCTCGCCAGGCTGTTGATTTCAGCAGGGCTTGTGTCGACTCTGTGACACGCCGCTGTTAAGAGCCGCTGCATGCGAGATGACTGGCATTGGCGCCGGTCAGGCAGCAGCAGACGGTGACATCCGCCCATGGCAGCTTCCATCAAGATCGTCGCCGGAAATTCGAATCGGCCACTGGCGGAAGCGGTTGCCAATCACCTGAGCATCCCTCTGGCAAAGGCCTCGGTTCGGCGTTTCGCTGATGATGAGATCTTCGTCGAGATCCAGGAGAATGTGCGCGGCGAGGATGTCTACATCCTTCAGTCAACGTCTTCGCCCACCAATGACCATCTGATGGAGCTGCTGATTGTCACGGATGCGCTGCGCCGCTCTTCGGCGCGCCGCATCACGGCCGTCATCCCCTATTTCGGTTATGCGCGGCAGGACCGTCGCGCCTCGGGCCGCACGCCCATCTCGGCCAAGCTGGTCGCCAACCTCATCACCCACGCAGGCGTTGACCGCGTGCTGACCATCGATCTCCATGCCGGGCAGATCCAGGGCTTTTTCGACATCCCGACCGACAACCTCTTCAGCGCGCCCGTCATGGTGCGCGACATCAAGGAACGGCTTGATGTGTCAAACGCCATCGTCGTCTCGCCAGATGTTGGTGGCGTGGTGCGCGCCCGTGCGCTCGCCAAGCGCATCGACACCCCGCTCGCGATTGTCGATAAGCGCCGCGACCGGCCAGGCGAATCCGAAGTGATGAACATCATCGGCGATGTTGCCGGACGCACCTGCATCATGGTCGATGACATCGTCGATTCAGGCGGCACCTTGTGCAATGCGGCTGAAGCGCTGCTCGAAGCTGGCGCGAAGGACGTGTATGCCTACATCACCCATGGCGTGCTATCGGGCGGCGCCGTCTCGCGGATCTCCAATTCGAAGCTGAAAGAACTGGTCATCACCGACTCGATCCAGCCGACAGAGCCTGTGAAGATCGCGCGCAACATCCGGGTGATCTCCATTGCACAGCTGCTGGGCGATGCCATCGGTCGCACAGCCACGGAGTCGAGTGTGTCGAGCCTGTTTGATTGAGGCCTGTTGGCTCGACTGACAAGCGTCGACTGCCACCTTGAGCCGCGCCCCGTTTTCGCCTATAGCCACCGCCAACGCGTCCCGCTGACACCCTTGGAGGCACGGGCGCGTGTGACATGGGGCCGCCTCTGGCGGCTTTCCCTTTTTGAAGCACCCGTTGCCCGGATGAACCGCAAGCACCGGAACCACAAGGATATTCATCATGACTGCCGTGAAGCAACTCCAGGCTTCGGCGCGCGCACAGGTTGGCAAGGGGGCCGCCCGTGAAACTCGTCGCCAGGGCCAGACTCCTGCCGTGATCTATGGTGCGGGCGCTGCCCCCCAGGCCATCGCGCTCGATGCAAACCAGACCCGCCTGCTGATCTATGCAGGCCACTTCCTCACCACGATTTTCGAGATCGATGTCGCTGGCACCAAGATCCGCGCCATCCCGCGTGATTACCAGCTCGATCCCGTCAAGGATTTCCCGATCCATGTCGATTTCCTGCGGCTTGCCGAAGGCCAGCTCATCAAGGTCGATGTGCCGGTGCATGTCACCGGTCAGGATGTCTCGCCCGGCATCAAGCGCGGTGGCGCGCTCCAGCTGGTCGAGCACTCCATCGAGATCATGGTCTCGCCGGACCTGATCCCTGACTCCTTCGACATCTCGGTGGCCACGCTCGACATCGGCGCGTCGGTGCATCTGAATGAGCTGAAGCTGCCGGAAGGCGCCAAGTTCACGACCCGCGAGAATCTCACGGTTGTCGCGATTGTTGCCCCGACAGGCTTCGGTGATGCTGAAGAAGCTCCGGCTGCCGCTGCTCCGGCAGCTGCTGCCAAGCCTGCCGCGAAGCCGGCCAAGGGCTGAGCGCCAACGGGCCGGGCCATGGCTTCGGCTTGAATGTCATGACGGCCGGGTTCGCCCGGCCGTTTTCACATGGTGGATTGTCTGGCCAGGGAGGCCGCTGATGCTGATCTTCACGGGCCTCGGCAATCCGGGCAGCCGCTATGCCGGAAACCGCCACAACGTCGGCTTTCTGGCGGTGGACGCCATCGCGCGCCAGCATCGCGCCACACCGTGGCGCAGCCGCTTTCACGGCGAGTCCTGCGAGGCAACCATTGGCACGCAGAAGGTCATCCTGCTCAAGCCGATGACCTACATGAACGAGTCCGGGCGCAGCGTTGGCGAGGCCATGCGCTTCTTCAAGCTCGCGCCGGCTGATGTCATCGTGTTCCATGACGAGCTTGATCTGGTGCCCGCGCAGTTGCGCGTGAAGAGCGGCGGCGGCAATGCCGGCCACAATGGCCTGCGCTCGATCACAGCCCATATCACCAACGATTATCGCCGCGTGCGCATCGGCATCGGGCACCCCGGTGACAAGGCGCTCGTGCATTCCTGGGTGTTGAATGACTTCGCCAAGGCAGAAAGCGCTTGGGTCGAGGATCTTTGCGCGCTCTGCGCCACCCATGCGTCCCTGCTGGCTGCCGGCACGGACGCGAAGTTTCAAGGCGAGTTGACCCGCGCGATGGCAGAGCGTGGCCATGGCAAGGCAGCGCCCGAGCCAAAGCCGTCTCTTGCTGACAGGCCGGTTCCTGAGGCAGACAAAGGGTAATTGCGCTTACAAGGCATCCGGAGTCTCGTCATTGCGCGCGAAGCGAAGCAATCCAGCGCATTGGTTGCGGCGAGAACGCGACCTATGGCCATGCTCTGAGACAGTTGCTGGATTGCTTCGTCGCTTGCGCTCCTCGCAATGACGCAACCTCGGGCCATTGCGGCAGCATGCCCAGCGACTTTCGCAAAGCTCGCATGCTGCTGAAAGGCTTGTCCTGAAGCGCCAGATAGCCCATGACCGGCGCAGCGGATCATGACCGGTCCATTCCTGTTCCTACTGTCCTTTTCCGTCGAGCGGTTTCATCCCATGGGTTTCAAATGCGGTATCGTCGGGCTGCCGAATGTCGGCAAGTCCACCCTGTTCAACGCGCTGACACAGACGGCAGCGGCGCAGGCAGCGAATTATCCCTTCTGCACCATCGAGCCGAATGTCGGCGATGTGGCTGTGCCGGATGAGCGTCTGGACAAGCTTGCAGCCATTGCCGGCTCGCAGCAGATCATCCCGACGCGCCTGACCTTTGTCGACATTGCAGGACTCGTGCGCGGCGCGTCAAAGGGGGAAGGCCTCGGCAACCAGTTTCTGGCCAACATCCGCGAATGCGATGCCATCGCCCATGTCGTGCGCTGCTATGAGGATGCCGACATCACCCATGTCGAGGGCAAGATCGACCCGCTCGCCGATATCGAGATCATCGAGACCGAGCTGATGCTGGCCGATCTCGACAGCCTGGAAAAGCGCGTTCAAGGCCTCGAAAAAAAGGCCAAGCAGGCCGACAAGGAGGCCAAGGAAATCCTTGACCTCGTCAACCGCGCCCTGCCACTGCTGCGCGAAGGCCGCCCTGCCCGCTTCACCGAGCGCAAGAAGGATGAGGAAAAGCTGTTCCAGTCGCTTGGCCTGCTGACCTCGCGCCCCGTGCTCTATGTCTGCAATGTCGAGGAAGCTTCCGCCGACAAGGGCAATGCCTTCTCCGAGAAGGTTGTTGCCCATGCCAAGGCCGAAGGCGCGCAGGCCGTGGTCGTCTCCGCCAAGATCGAGAGCGAGATCGCCGTCCTCGCCAGCGAGGAGCAGAAGGATTATCTCGACGCCATCGGGCTGGTGGAGCCCGGCCTCAACCGGGTCATCCGCTCCGGCTATGCGCTGCTCGGCCTGCTGACCTATTTCACCGTCGGCCCCAAGGAAGCCCGCGCCTGGACCGTGACCGAGGGCACCCGCGCCCCGCAGGCAGCAGGCGTCATCCACTCCGACTTCGAGAAGGGCTTCATCCGCTCCGAGACGATTGCCTATGCCGACTATGTCGGCCTGAAGGGCGAGGCAGGCGCGCGCGAAGCCGGCAAGTTCCGGCTGGAAGGCAAGGACTACATCGTCGCCGATGGCGATGTGCTGCACTTCCGGTTCGCCAACTGAGCGGTTCATCCACATGCGCTGTTTCGAGGACTTCCAGACAGGCCAGAGCGAGACCCACGGCGCGATTCCGGTCAGCGAGGCGGACATCATTGCCTTTGCCAGCCGCTATGACGCGCAGGATTTCCACATCGATCCCATAGCGGCCAAGTCCAGCTTTGCTGGCGGACTCATAGCTTCCGGTTGGCACTCCTGTGCACTGCTGATGCGCCTGCTGGCCGAGGCTTTCATCCGCGACTCGAGCGGCATGGGTGCGCCTGGCATCGAAGAGGTGAAGTGGCAGCGCCCGGTCTTTCCCGGCGATGTGCTGGGCGCGCGCTGGACGGTGCTTGAGACGAAAGACTCGCGCTCGCGGCCCGAGATGGGACTGGTGCATATTCGTTCCGAGCTGCTGAACCAGCGCGGCGAACCAGTTCTCGAACAGCGCAACTGGAAGATGTTCGGGCGCCGAGGCACAACTCTGGCCGCACCCAAGCCAAACCTGCCGCTTCTGCCGCCGCAGTTTGTGCCGGCTCCTGTCGTTGTTCAGCCCAGCCTGCCAACAGCGTCGCCACAGCCAGGCTGCTGGTATGATGAGCTGGTCATTGGTGACCGCACCGAACTTGGCAGCCTGACCTTCAGTGCCGAAGAGATCATCGCCTTCGCCGCGCCCTTTGATCCGCAAATCTTCCATCTTGATGCTGAGGCCGCCAAAGCGACATCCTTCGGCGGGCTCTGTGCTTCGGGCTGGCATACGGCTTCAGTCTGGATGCAGCTGATGGTGATCGAACGGCGCAGGCAGGCAGCGAGCGCCGCTGGACAGCGCACGGCACAGCTCGGCACCTCACCCGGCTTCCGCAACCTGCGCTGGATAAAGCCTGTCTTTGCCGGTGACACGATCAGCTATGCCACGACGATTTCAGAGAAGCGC
>JANMMX010000076.1:0-12970 GCA_031373605.1 Allobosea sp.
CTTTGCCGATGCACAGGCGCGCGTTGTGGGCGCGGCTCATTCGGGCTGGAAGGGCGCCTTCACGGGGATTTTCGAGGCGACACTGGTGGCGATGGAACAGCTGGGTGCCAGCCGCCGCAACATCACGGCTGTGCTGGGCCCGATGATCGGGCCGCAAGCCTATGAGGTTGGTCCGGAATTCGTTGCGCGCATCGTGGCGGAAGATGCTGGCTTCCAGCGCTTCTTCGCGCCCTCGACCAAGGCAGAGCATGCGATGTTCGATCTGCCGACCTTCATCGGCATGAAGGCGGAGATGTCAAAGGTCGGGCGCTTCGTCGATCTGGGCCTGTGCACCTACAGGGACCCGCAGCGCTTCTTCAGCTACCGCCGCACAACGCATGCCAAAGAGCCCGACTACGGACGGCTGATTTCGGCCATCGCGCTGGTGTGAGGCCGGAAGGCGCGCCAAACTCGTTGAACGAGAGTGGCGCGCCCCGAAAAGTCGCTCGATCAGGCGGCCTTCTTGCGCGGCACGATGAGCTTGCGGTTCATCAGCACTTCGGCGATCTGGATCGCGTTCAACGCCGCGCCCTTGCGCAGGTTGTCCGAGACGCACCAGAAGGACAGGCCGTTCTCGACTGTGGAATCGACCCTAATGCGCGAGATATAGGTCGCATCCTCGCCTGCCGCCTCATGCGGGGTGATGTAGCCACCGTTCTCGTGCTTGTCGATGACGAGGCAGCCGGGTGCCGCGCGCAGGATCTTGCGGGCTTCTTCCGCAGTGATCGGCTTCTCGCACTCGATGTTGACGCTCTCGGAATGGCCGATGAACACCGGCACGCGCACGCAGGTCGCGGTCAGCTTGATCTTGGGATCGAGAATCTTCTTGGTCTCGACCATCATCTTCCACTCTTCCTTGGTGAACCCGTCTTCCATGAAGACATCGATATGCGGGATCACGTTGAATGCGATGCGCTTGGTGAACTTCTTGGTGGTGACTTCGCCCGAGGTGAAGACGGCGCGCGTCTGGTTGAACAGCTCGTCCAGCCCTTCCTTGCCCGCGCCCGATACTGACTGGTAGGTCGAGACAACCACGCGCTTGATGCCAAACCGGTCATGCAACGGCTTCAAGGCGACGACGAGTTGCGCCGTGGAGCAATTGGGATTGGCGATGATGTTCTTGGCGGTGAAGCCGCTGGCGGCCTCGGCGTTCACTTCCGGCACGATCAGCGGCACCTGCGGGTCGGTGCGGAAGGCGGATGAGTTGTCGATGACGACGCAGCCCTGCGCGCCGATCTTGGGCGACCAGACCTTGGAAACCTCGCCGCCGGCCGACATCAGGCAGATATCGGTGTCCGAAAAATCATAGTGTTCCAGCGCCCTGCACTTCAGCACCTTGTCGCCAAACGACACCTCTGTGCCGATGGAGCGGCTGGAGGCCAGTGCCACCACTTCGCTTACCGGAAAATCGCGCTCTGCCAGGATGTTGAGCATCTCGCGCCCGACATTGCCGGTGGCACCCACCACTGCGACCTTGAAAGCCATTGTTCTGTTTCCTTTTGAAAAATCTGGCTGCGTCATCCCCCGGGTCGATCAGACCCTGCGCCTTTGCAGGGTCGCTCCGGCTCCGGCCGGAGGATGATCCCGGTGCAGGCCAAGCGTCAGCGAAGCGTGCCGGTTTTCCCGGTCGCCGGTTTCGTCGTGGGTTTGGTCGTTGAACGAACCATCACGAAAACCTCGAGCTGTGCTCAGCCGACAGGAGCCGCAAATGGCCTGCCAGTGCCGTTTGAAAACACTGCAATGCAGCAAAAGTCAATCCTGTCGCAGCCGCCCGCTGCCCATCAGGTCCGTTAACCTTGCCTCCTAACCGCGCGTTGACCTTGGAATCGGATTGGCAGCTCTCGGTAACGGACTGCCTACCGCTGACCTCGCATGCTTGATCCGGGACAAGACGGGAGCTGGCCTTCAGGCTGGCCCAGGGGACAGTATGGTTGCGTGGCTTAAACCAGGTCTGGGTACGGAAAGCCGTGCGGCGATGCTGCGCCATGGCGCGCAGTTTTTCGCCATGGCTCACCAGACAAGCCAGCTTGCCCTGGCGACAGCAGAAGACTTTGGCATCCGGGTCCGCGCCTTCATCAGAAGCTGGCCTGTCCGCATCAGTGCGCCGCTCATCTGGCGTGGAATGGCAGCCCTCACAGGCATCTGGCTGACCACGGTGAGTGTGGCAGCTGTGACCACTCTGCTGGCCACCGACATCGAAGCCGAGCCGCCGCAAAGCACTGCGTCGCTGGCGACACGTCCCACTGAACCTGTCGAGACGGAGCTGCGCGCGACGCCGGCGGCCCGCGTGATCCCGACCAGCAGCTGGACCAGGGTCACGCGACCCATCGCCGTCTTTGGTCTGGCCTCACCTGAGCTTGAAGGATTGGCCATCCAGTATGATGCACGTCGCCATGCACCTGGCGGCGGGCGTGATGACATGCTGGGCTATGGCAGCTTTGTCGAGGACAAGGCGCACCTCTTTCTCTCGGCCTATCGCGCAGGCGATGAGGCGAGGCTACCGGGTGGCTTTTTTGTCGATCTCGCGCGCATGGCCTCGGAAAACGGCCTGTCCGTGCTGCGCAACACCCAAGCCACCGGGCTCGACACCAAGTTTGGCCGCATCGAGGCCTCGGATGCCGCTTTGATAAAGGGTGACCGCGAGCGTGCCTGCATTGCTTTCCGCCACTTGTCGCCCAATCCCGACTTCCGGCTTTCGGGCTGGTGGTGCGGTTCACCCCAGCGCCCGGCGGACCGGGCGCAGCTGACCTGCCTGCTCGACCGCCTGCAACTGCTGACAGCTGGCGAGGACCGCAACCTGCGCAGCCTGTTCAACAAGGCAGAACTTGCGCGCCAGCCACACTGCACAAGCTCGAAAATGGCTGCCGCCGGGCGCAAGGTGACATGGCTCGATGCGGAAGGCTCGGCGCCACCACTTAAGAAAGCGCCCCGCTGAGGCCGGCCGCATTCTCACATTCTTGCGCGCAACTTTGTTTTCGCTTGGGTCAACAACCTGAATCCGTTAACCAGCAGATGCTAGTTTTTGCAGATCATTCTTTGGAGTTCCGCATCATGATCCGCCTTGCACGAATCGCCGCCTGCCTTGCCGCCCTGTCTTCGGTCGCAGTCGTGGCTGTGCCTGCAGCCGAGGCGCAGGAACGCCGCCCGCTCTCGATCACGGTGCAGAAGCGCAGCTATCTTGATGCCGGCCCGGCTGTGCCGGTTGGTTCGATGAACCGCTATGCGACGCAGCATTTCTATGCGTCATCGGCCGCACCAAGCTTCGGAAATCAGGGCAACCTTGGCCTGCCCAGCGCCATCGGCTCGGGCGCGAACCCTTTCGCCAATCTGTTCTGAGATCAGCCGCCGCTTTCCGGCCTTCGGGCCACACATGAAAAAGCCCGCCAGACTGGCGGGCTTTTTTGTTGGGTCGGTGACCGTCTCTCAGCGCACCAGCACATTGCGGAACTGCCACGGGTCCTTGGTGTCGATGTCTTCCGGGAAAAAACCGGGGCGGTCCGTCAGCGGCGTCCAGTCGGTATAAGCGCCGATGACCGGGCCGAGATAGGGCATCTGCACCTCGAGGCAACGCTTGTAGTCCATCTCGTCTGCCTCGACGATGCCGGCCTTCGGGTTCTCGAGTGCCCAGACCATGCCGGCCAGCACGGCAGATGTCACCTGCATGCCGGTGGCGTTCTGATAGGGTGCGATGCGGCGGGTTTCCTCAACGGAAAGCTGCGAGCCATACCAGTAGGCGTTCTTCTTGTGGCCGTAGAGCAGCACACCGAGTTCATCGATGCCATCGACGATGTCCTGCTCCTGCAGGATGTGATGCGTTTCCTGCATCTTCCCGGCCTGACCGAACATCTCATGCAGTGACAGCACGGCATCGTTCGCCGGGTGATAGGCATAATGGCATGTCAGGCGATATTCGGCCTTGCCCTTCGGCTTGTCCTTCTCGCGCACGGTGTAATAGTCGGCGATGGAAATCGACTCGTTGTGCGTGACAAGGAAACCGAACTGCGCCTGCGCCGTCGGCGTCCAAGAGCGCACGCGCGTATTGGCGCCAGGCTGGTTCAGATAGATCGCCGCCTTGCAGCCCTTCTTGTGTTTGTGGCCATTGGACGGCATCCATTTTTCATGCGTGCCCCAACCCAGTTCTGCCGGTTGCAGGCCTTCCGACAGGAAACCCTCGACCGACCATGTATTGACGAAAACGCCCTGCGGCTTGGGGGTCTTGGCGCGCTGCGTGTCGCGCTCGGCAATGTGGATGCCCTTGACGCCGGCCTTCTTCATCAGCGCGGCCCATTCGGTGCGTGATGTCGGCTCCTTGAACTTCAGGCCCATGTCGCTGGCAATGTTGACCAGCGCCTGCTTGACGAACCAGGAGACCATGCCCGGGTTGGCGCCGCAGCATGACACAGCTGTGCTACCGCCCGGATTGGCGCGCTTCTCGGCCAGCACGGTTTCGCGCAGCGCATAGTTCGAGCGCTCCTCGGTGCCGAGCTTCTTGTCGAAGTAGAACCCCAGCCATGGCTCCACCACGGTGTCGATATAGAGCACATCAAGCGAACGGCAGAACTTCATCAGGTCCAGCGAGGAGGTGTCGACCGAGAGATTGACGCAAAAGCCCTGGCCCTCGCCCTCGGTGAGAAGAGGCTTGAGCAGCTTCTTGTAGTTGGCCCTGGTGACGGCCTCCTGGATGTAGCGGATGCCGCGCTCATCCAGCAGCCTGCGGTCGCTGTCACTGGGATCAATCACGATGAAGCGGCTCTTGTCATAGCTGAAGTGGCGCTCGATCAGCGGCAATGTGCCCCGGCCAATGGAGCCAAAGCCGATCATCACGATCGGGCCGGAAATGGTGCCATGGTTGAGCCATTGCGACATGTTGAACGTTCCTTCGTTTGGTCAGAAAAACGGGCCTTGGTTCCAAGTGCGCGTTTTGGTTACAGGCTTATGACGGCGCGCAAAAGCAGGGCGCAACTAAGGCAAGGCGCGCCGCGCCGTCAATGTTTCCGGCGTTTGCCTGTTGTCTCAGGCCGCAAGGCGGAGGGATATGGCGGAACGACGTCGCTGAGCCAGATCGCCGGTCGCCACCACCTCGCCACGCGCACCAGCCAGCGCACCTGGTGCCAGCTCAAGCGCCAGCAGGCGTGCGGGATCGACTTCGCCCGGCATGTCGAGCTCGCGCGTCAGATCGGCGCTGAAGCCGAAGCGCGCGTAGTAAGCCGCATCGCCCACCAGGAGCACAGCCTCGTGGCCACGCAGGGCGGCACGCCAGAGTGCCTCGCGCACCAGCCGCTTGCCGATTCCGGCACCCTGATGGTCTGGCGAAACGGCAAGTGGCCCGAGCAGAAGCGCAGGCGTGCCGCCAGCATCGACATGCCACAGCCGAACCGTGCCCACGATCTGACCGTCAACCTCGGCTGACAGGGCAAGCCCTTGCGCAGGCAAACGCCCGTCGCGCAGGCGCACGCTTGACTTGCCATGCCGCGACGGCCCTTGGGCCCGGTCCAGCAGCGCCTCGCGCGCGGCAAAGTCATGAGAATGCTCGTCACGGATGGTGACCATGGCAGACCTCCTGCCACGCAGACATGCGTGGCCCCGGCGCGAGAACGCACCGGCAAATGAAACGCTTATCGGGGGGGGAATGCGGGCCGGGAGATCCCCGGCCCGCGAGACGTCAGATGAACTTGCGTCAGATGACGTATTGCTTCAGCGGCGGGAAGCCGTTGAAGGCGACGGCCGAATAGGTCGTCGTGTAGGCGCCCGTGCCTTCGATCAGCAGCTTGTCGCCAATCTCGAGGCTGACCGGCAGCATGTAAGGCGTCTTCTCGTAGAGCACGTCCGCCGAATCGCAAGTTGGGCCAGCCAGCACGCACGGGGTCATCGCGCCGCCATCGCGCGGGGTGCGGATGGGATAGCGGATGGACTCGTCCATCGTCTCGGCGAGACCGCCGAACTTGCCGATGTCGAGATAGACCCAGCGCAGCTCTTCGTCATGGCCCTTCTTGGAGACAAGCACGACTTCGGTCTCGATAAGGCCGGCATCGCCAACCATGCCGCGACCCGGCTCGATGATGGTCTCCGGCAGACGGTTACCGAAATGCTTCGACAGCGCCTGGAAGATCGCCTCGCCATAGGCCGGGACGCCGGGAACCTGACGCAGATAGCGCGCCGGGAAACCACCGCCGAGATTGACCATCGACAGGTTCATGCCACGCACAGCGCACTCACGGAACACGGACGAAGCCGCAGCCAGCGCCACATCCCAGGCATTGACGTTGCCCTGCTGCGAGCCGACGTGGAACGACACGCCATAGGGCTCGAGGCCGCCACGGAAGGCATGCTCAAGCACCGAAACGGCCATTTCCGGCGTGCAGCCGAACTTGCGCGAGAGCGGCCATTCGGCACCGGCGCAATCACACAGGATGCGGCAGAACACGCGCACGTCTTCAGCACCCGTCAGCTTGGCTGCGCGGGAAACCTTGTCGACTTCGGCTTCGCAATCGACCGCAAGCAGACGGATGCCAAGCTCGAGCGCACGGGCGATATCGCGCTCTTTCTTGATCGTGTTGCCGAACGAGATGCGATCAGCGGTTGCGCCAGCAGCCAGCGCCATCTCGACTTCCGCCACGGAGGCGCAATCGAAACAGGAGCCGAGGCGGGCGAGCAGACGCAGGATTTCCGGCGCAGGATTGGCCTTCACGGCGTAAAACACGCGTGTGTCTGGCAGCGCACGGGAAAAAGCGAAATAGTTGTCGCGCACGACCTCAAGGTCGAGCACCACACAAGGACCATCCTCGCGGCGATCGCGAAGGAACTGGCGGATGCGATCCGTCATGACATGTCTCCCACGGCGCATGTGGCGCCGATGCGAAGTGATTCCGGCATTCTGTGACAGCGATGCGCAGCGCGATGGAGACGCGGCGAAACGCCAGACACAGGTGTCCGGACCAGGGTAGACCGTCGCTTGGGGGATTCCCCGCACGCCCGGCAATGAAGGACAAGCCTCTTCGGGTGTCGGCCTTTGGAGGACCAACGAGACCAAAAAAGCCCGCTCCGTCGTTGCTTTAAGCTACGTCCCCCGTGGAAATCGGGGTTCGCCGGTTTCGCCTCCGGCTGCTGGTCAATGTTCGGGAGCGGCCTTCTTGCGAAGGCCGGGGACGTGATTTGAGGGGATTTCCATCCCCCTCCATCCGTTCCCCATCCCGGGCGGCTGTCCGGCCTCTTGTCCGAATGCCCACCGACCAGCACGCGGCCACAGGCACGTGCGAATTGGGTGATGCGGATATAGTGTCATTTGCCCCCCCCTACAAGAATTTTCTTCAAGTATTTTTTCGACGTTTCTGCTTGGCTTAAGAAGGACTTCAAGCGGAAAGCCGAATTGCAATTGTGAGCCGGACAAGCAGCAGGCTCGTCCGGTGATGCAAGCAAGAAAACCGGCCCTAGACCAGCCACAGTTCATCGCCTAACTGATCTGGTCTCATGCAGCGCGGCATGAGCCATGTTTCTTCCAGTTCCGAGGCTGCCTTGACCCCACTCCATATGACACGCCGCTCGATCCTGACGCGTCTGACCGCTGCCCTTGCCGCATCAGTGGCACCTGCCGCGGTCCTGGCCCAGCAGCCGCAACCGGCGCAGCCTGCTGCACAGCCGCAAGCCCGCTTCGGTTTTGCCGATGTTGTCCGGCGTGCGCGCGAGTTGGCAAACGTGGCTTTCGAGCAGGGCCCGGCCCTGCCCGAGACATTGGCGAAGCTCGATTTCGATGCGTGGCGTGAAATCCGGTTCCGGCCAGAGCGTGCACTGCTGGCGCAACCTGCAACGCCATTCCGGCTGCAGATGTTCCATCCCGGCTTCCTGTTCACACGACCGGTCACCGTGAACACTGTGCGCGATGGCGTGCCGACGCCCGTGCCTTATGCGGCAGCCTTGTTCGACTATGGCAAGACGCGCTTCGAGAAGCCGCTGCCGGTCAATCTCGGCTTTGCCGGTTTTCGTCTGCATCATGGTCTGAACGACCCGAAGGTCTTTGACGAACTGATCTCGTTCATTGGCGCGAGCTATTTCCGTTTCCTCGGGCGTGGCCAGCGCTATGGCCTCTCTGCGCGCGGGCTCGCCATCAATGCAGGCGTGAAGGATGGCGAGGAGTTCCCGATCTTCCGGGAATTCTGGATCGAGACACCAGCAGTTGATGCCGAGCGCGTCACCATCCATGCCCTGATGGACTCGCCCTCGCTCACCGGTGCCTACCAGTTCCATGTCTATCCGGGCCGCGACAGCGTGCTGGATGTGACAGCCACCTTGTTCGCGCGCCGTCGCATCGAGAAGTTCGGGCTGGCGCCGCTTACCTCAATGTTCTTCACCGGCGAGAATGACCGCCGGTTCTTCGATGATTTCCGCTCGGAGCTGCATGACTCAGATGGCCTGCTGATCCAGTCCGGCTCGGGCGAATGGCTCTGGCGCCCGCTGCGCAACCCGGTCGAGCCCGCGATCTCGGCCTTTGTCGACAAGGGCATTCGCGGCTTCGGCCTGATGCAGCGCGACCGGGTGTTCGAGCACTATCAGGACCTTGACCTCGCCTATGAGCTGCGCCCCTCCTACTGGATCGAGCCGGATGGCGATTGGGGCGAAGGCCATGTCGAGCTGATCGAGCTGCCGACAACCGACGAGACAAACGACAACATCGTGGCACTCTGGCAGCCGCGTGTGCCGCTGGAGCCGGGCCGGGAAACCACCTTCCGCTACAAGATCAGCTCGATCCTTGACGCCGACGAGCTTCATCCAGGCGGGCGCGCCATCAACACCTATCAGGCCAAGCCCAAGGCACTCGGTTCAGGCGAGACGGTAACGGCAGGAGCACGGCGCTTAATTGTCGATTTTGCCGGCGGCGATCTGGCTTATCATCTGGGCCAGCCGGACCGGATCGAGATCGTGCCATCGGTCTCGGCGGGTCGAATCACGCGGTCTTTCCTTGTGCCAAACCCCAAAACCGAGGGCTTCCGCGCCTTCATCGATGTGGTGCTGGAGCCGGGCCAGAGCGCCGATCTGCGCGCCTTCCTGCGCTCGGGCACAAAAGCACTGACTGAAACCTGGACCTACCCCTGGCGCGGCTGATCTCAGAAAGCTGGCGATGTCAGGACTTGCCGGGGATCTCGAACCGGTCGACATCGCGCAGCAGCTCGATGAAACGTGCCGCGCCATAATCGGCACTGTCTGATCCGCGCTGCGCATCGGCCGCTGCCGCATTGCCCATGGCGCCCGCCGGGTTCAGATCCTGGCTCATCCAGCCGAAGCCTGCGGGCTGGATCGCGCGCAGATGCATGAACTCGCTTTCCATCCGGACGGTATGGGGCACAAAATCACGCGCTTCGCTCATCGTCACGGTCTGCGGCGCAAAAGCCAGCATCAGCGAGGTTTCCACCTCGCCACCATGGATGCCATGAACCATCTCGCTCGCGCTGAACAACCCGTCCGGATAGCCCAGCCGATGCCAGGAGGAGGTGACCGCCAGCATGCCCAGCTTCACCCGCAGCTCACGCGCCACAATGTCCATCGGCGCGATGTTGCCGCCATGGGAATTGACAAAGACCAGCTTGCGGCAACCTGACCGGAACACGCTTTCGCCAATCTCCGTCCAGGCCCGGATCGCAGTTTCCGCCGTAAGCGTCAGCGTGCCGGGAAAGGCGAGATGCTCATTGGATTTGCCGATGGCCTGCACGGGCAGGAACAGCACATCCAGATCGTCCGGCACCAGCGGCAGCACACGATCCAGATAGCCCTGCGCAATCAGCGTATCGACACCGACAGGCAGGTGTGGCCCATGCTGCTCGATGGCGGCGACCGGCAGCACGGCAATGGTGCGCGACATGTCCCGCGTCTGGAAATCACGCGTCGAAAGGCTGAGCCATTGGTGGGTGCGGGTCATGAGGCGGCTCTTTTCTGCAAACTGGGTGGTTTCGACAATCAGGACTGGAAACTGACGAAACCCCGTCGCTGCTTCAAGCCCCCTGTCAGCTTTGGAGCTTGCCCAGTCAGAACTTGCCTGTTCAGAACTTGCCTGCTGTCCGCACGGTCTTGCGGCGCTTTTCGCTGCCAGCGGCAACAACCTCGATCTCGACCTTGAACTCGGGCCTCGTGAAGCCGCTGACAATCATCAGGGTGGAGGCGGGCGGCGGGTTGGCCACATGCACATCGCGCGACTGCATGTAGCCCTGCATGTGGGCGCGGTCTGTGACATAGGCGTTGATGCGCACGATGTCGGCGAGAGAAAGACCCGCCTCGGTCAGGATAGCAGCGATGTTGGCAAAGCAGAGATCGGCCTGCGCCCGCACGTTTTCAGGAATGGTCTCGTCTGCGGCAATGCCAAGCTGTCCGGAGCAGAACACCAGCCGCGCGCCCGCTGGCACCTCGATGCCATGGCTGTAGCGCGCGAAGGGAGCGCGGATCGTATCAGGGGTCAGGGCGCGCATGCAGTCTTGGCCTCTTGTGAATCACATGAACAGGCTAGGCGATCCGCAAGGGGGCGGAAAGAGCGGGGCCTCATGATTGGCCGTAGCCGGGTGCTGCAAGGCCGGCCGAGCCAAGCGAGAACTGTCGGCAACTGGACAGGCCGGGACATTCTGTCGCGACCTTTGCCCGTTCCATTCAGGTCGCGCTGCATAAAAACCGGGCACAAGCAGAGGCAAGGCCCTAGGCGAGCGCGATTTCCCGCCCTAGTTTCTCCAATTGAAGTCTATCAGGACAGCGCCGTTCCCGGCACGGGACTTGCTAGACCGGACGCTGGTGACACATGCGCGCGGCCCCCAAAAGAGGAGCCAGCCCGCTCGAACGGAGGCTAACCCATGACAACAACATTCTCGACCATCAGCCGCCGCACGGTGCTTGGCGCTGTGGCTGCCGGCGCCATGATCGCCAGCCCGGCGCTGGCACAGGACAAGGTGCGCTTTGGCACCAACTGGCTCGCCCAGGCTGAGCATGGCGGCTACTATCAGGCCGTCGCCGATGGCACCTATGCCAAGTACGGGCTGGATGTCACCATCGTGCAGGGCGGCCCGCAGGCCAACAACCGGCTTCTGCTGCCGGTCGGCCGCATCGATTTCTACATGGGCGGCAACATGATCCAGGCTTTCGCCGCCGTGGAGCAGAACATCCCGACCATCGTCGTCGGCGCCATCTTCCAGAAGGAGCCGCAGGTTCTGATTGCCCATCCGGGTCAGGGTTTCGACAAGTTCACGGACCTGAAGAAATCGAACTCCATCTTCGTCTCGAAGGAGGGCCTTGCTTCCTACTACCAGTGGATGAAAGCAGAGTTCGGCTTCAAGGAAGAGCAGGTGAAGCCCTACACCTTCAACGCCCAGCCCTTCCTGGCGGACAAACAGTCGGTCATGCAGGGTTATCTCTCGTCCGAGCCCTATGCGATCGAGAAGGCGGCCGGCTTCAAGCCGAAGGTGTTCCTGCTGGCCGATGAGGGCTTCGACACATATTCGACCACCATCGAGACGCGCACCGAGCTGGTCCAGAAGAGCCCGGACATGGTCAAGCGCTTCGTCGAGGCCTCGATCATCGGCTGGTACAATTACCTTTATGGCGACAACAAGCTCGCCAATGCCGCGATCAAGAAAGAAAATCCCGACATGACCGACGACAAGATCGCGAACGGCATCGCGCTCATGAAGGAATATGGCATTGCCGATTCCGGCGACACGCTGAAAAATGGTATCGGCGCCATGACTGACGAGAAGATGAAGAGCTTCTTCGACAAGATGGTGAAGGCCGGTGTGGTCAAGGCCTCTGTCGACTACAAGAAGAGCTACACGCTCGACTTCGTGAACAAGGGCGTCGGCCTCAACCTGCGCCCCAAGGGTTGATCGCTTCAGCCAAGACCAACTGCCATCTGGAGCTTCATGGCTCCAGATGGTTATCTCCCAGACATACGGCGTGAGGCGCTCTGTCGGCGCCAGCCCAGACTTGTAACGGATCGATCCTTGGCCCCTGCCACCAAGCCCCTTGTTGCGTTTGCCCAGGTCGGAAAGACATTTTCGAACGGCACGGTGGCGCTGGCAGCGCTCAACCTCGACATCCGCGAAGGCGAGTTCGTCTCGTTGCTCGGCCCGTCGGGTTGCGGCAAGTCGACAGCACTGCGCATGATGGCAGGGCTCGCGGAGGCAAGCACCGGCACGATCACGCGCCCCCCTGCGGCTGAAGACGGGCTGGGCTTCGTCTTCCAGGAGCCGACACTGATGCCCTGGGCAACGGTGGCAGACAATGTATGGCTGCCGCTTCGCCTCAAAGGCATCAGCCGCACTGAGGCCGCATCCCGCATCACCGAAGTGTTGGCGCTTGTCGGGCTGGACGGTTTTGCCAACTCCTATCCCCGTGAATTGTCGGGTGGCATGAAGATGCGTGTCTCGATTGCGCGCGCGCTCGTGCTGCGGCCCAAGCTGTTGCTGATGGACGAGCCTTTTGCTGCGCTTGATGAAATCACCCGCTCGAAGCTCAATGATGATCTGCTGCGCATCAAGGTGGAACGTGATTGCACGATCATCTTCGTCACACACTCGGTCTATGAGAGCGTCTACCTGTCCAGCCGGATCCTGGTGATGGCCGCGCGCCCCGGACGCATCATTGCCGAGATCGATGTCGACGAGCCGATGCCGCGCCCCGAGAGCTTCCGCCGCACGCCCGCCTATATCGATGCCTGCCGCCGTGCCTCTGACGCGCTGCTTGGCGCGCTCGGCAGCCACGATCATCTGTGAGGGAAAAGCGGATGCGTGACCCGGCCATTACAACAAGTCCTTCTCCGGCAAGCGCTGCGACGGCGCGGCCTCTCGGCAATGGCGCCTGGCTCGACAGTGGGCTGGTCACGGTTCTGGTGCCGCTTCTGGCGCTGGTGCTGAAGCTTCTGCTTTGGGAATGGATCGTGCAGGCCAACGAGATCCCGCCCTACAAG
>JANMMX010000077.1:0-1521 GCA_031373605.1 Allobosea sp.
GGCCACAGCGAGGCAGCCATCGGGCTCTATGTCGCGCTGCCGCTGGATGATGCGCAGGCGCAGATCGATGCGGTCGACAAGCAGCTCGCCGCCAATCCGGCGCTCGGTGAGGCCCTGCAGGAAGCCGCGCTGGAGATCAGCGTCGAGGCCTCAGTCAAGGCCAAGCTTGGTCGCAACCTGATGAGCGAGGACCGCGCGCCTGCCGAGATCGCCGCCCAGGTGATGTCCGGTCGCGCCAATGCGCTGACCACGGGCTCGACACATCTCTCCCATCTCGCCAGCGCCTTCATGGCGCAGGAACACCAGCTGGCCGACATGGCCGAGAAGCTCACCGCGATGGCCGCCCAGCTGGCGGCAGCAGAAGCCGCGCTCAAGCTCTCGCAGCGGATCGAGGCTGTCGTCGCGGCCTCCGGCAAGCTCGATGCCGAGCGCTTCGGCCCGGAGGAGTTCCAGGCGCAAAAGGCGCTGCTGGCCAGCGTCGCTACCCTTGTTGCCGCCTTTCCCATCACCGTTTCCGTCCCAGCCAAGCCCGGAGTTGTCCAATGACCATCGAGACCACCACAGCAGAGGCACCCGACCGCCTGCACAATCAGCCGCCATCGCCCATCATCGAAGTGGGAGGCCAGCGCTACATGCGCGATGCCAAGGGCGCGCTGATGCCGCTGGCGCTGGTCAAGGCGCAGCACCTGCTCGAAGACGAGATGGTCCGCACGGTCATGGCCTTTGCCCGTGATCTCTCGGCCCAGATCGCCCGCTTCAAGAGCCACACCTTCGTCGATCTCGACGGGTTTCAGCGGCTGTTGCAGCAGGAATATGGCGCGCGGGCCGGTGGCGCGAAGGGCAATGTCACCTTCCAGTCCTTCGACGGGCTGAACAAGGTGCTGGTGCAGATCGCCGACCAGATCGCCTTCGGCCCCGAGCTGCAGGCGGCCAAGCTGCTGATTGATGAATGCCTGGTCGAGTGGGGCGAACAGTCCCGCGACGAGATCCGCGCGCTGGTTTCCTCCGTCTTCAATGTCGAGAAGGAAGGCCAGATCAACCGGGCCGAGCTGTTCGGCCTGCTGCGCATGGAAATCAGCGACGAACGCTGGGTCCGCGCCATGGCTGCCATCCGCGACAGCATCCGCGTCACCGGCACCAAAAGCTACGTGCGCTTCTACGAGCGCACCGCGCCCGACACACCCTGGCGCTCCATCACCATCGATCTCGCAAGCGCCTGAAGGAGGGGGTGATGAGCATCTCGATGGAAACGTCAGTGACACTGTACGACACGAGCATCGCGAACGCGATGGAGAATGATGCCGAGTTCGCTGCGGGCGTGTTCAATGCGCTCGGTGAAGAACCAAACGAGGAATGGCAGGAAGAGGTGCTTGAGCATCTCGATGATGCTGGCCGTCTGCTGATCTGCAAGCTCGCGGGCCTCATTGACCGGGCAGGTGCAGCATGAGCCGCAATTTCCAACTGCATGCCAGCCCGCAATCGGCCGAGAACGCGCTCCAGCAGCAGATCAGCGATCACCTG
>JANMMX010000238.1:0-8091 GCA_031373605.1 Allobosea sp.
TCCTGCTTTCTGCAAGGCTTCAGCAGCGGGCACCCGCACGCCGTTGGCAACAATCTCGCCCTCGCCAATCAGGGAAAGGCTCATATGGGCGAGCGGCGCCAGATCGCCCGAGGCACCGACGGAGCCCTGACCGGGAATGACGGGTAGCAGATCGTGTGAAAGCAACTCTTCGAGCCGCGTCACAGTTGCCCAGCGGAGGCCAGATGCGCCCTGCGCGAGCGAGGCGATCTTCAGCGCGATCATCAGACGCACTATGGCGGCTGGCACAGGCTCGCCGACGCCAGCGGCATGGGAGAGGACGAGATTGCGCTGCAATGTCTCCAGATCGTGGGCCGCAATGCCAACACTGGCGAGTTTTCCGAAACCGGTGTTGATGCCGTAGACGGGCGCGGCCTTTGCAACGATGGCCGCCACCGTGGCCGCTGCCGCGTCGACAGCGGGTTTCGCAGCAGTGTCGAGCCGGATCGCTGCACCGCGATAGATGGCACGCCAGTCAGCCAGCGACATCGCGCCCGGCTTGAGCAGAATTTCAGTCCTTCCGGTCTCAGCCATGCCGGTCTCAGCCATTTTTTCCCCTCCAGATGCGCGCCTGCAGCGGGTTGAACCCGATGCGATAAACCAGCTCCGCCGGGCGCTCGATGTCCCAGATGGCGAGATCACACCATTTGCCCGGCTCAAGCGTGCCGGTCTTGTCTTGCAGACCAAGTGCCTTAGCGGCATGTCGCGTCATACCCAGAAGGCATTCCTCCACCGTCATGCGGAAGAGTGTGGCGGCCATGTTCATCGCCAGCAGTGGCGATGTGAGCGGCGAGGAGCCGGGGTTGCAATCGGTCGCAACCGCCATCGCCACGCCCGCGCGCCGGAACAGATCAACCGGCGGCACCTTGGTTTCGCGGATGAAATAGAAGGCGCCAGGCAGGAGCACGGCGACGGTGCCGGAGGCGGCCATGGCGTCTGCACCTGCCGCACTCGTGTGCTCCAGATGGTCTGCCGACAACGCGCCATGATGCGCCGCCAGTGCCGCGCCACCCAGATCGGAGAGCTGGTCGGCATGCAGTTTGACCGGCAGGCCAGCAGACTTTGCGGCCAGAAAGACGCGCTCGGTCTGCGCGGCTGAAAAGGCAATGCCCTCGCAAAACGTGTCGACCGCGTCGGCAAGACCAGCATTGGCCACTGCCGGGATCATCTCGCGGCAGACAAGGTCGATATACGCATCCTTGTCCCCGTTCGCCTCGGGCGGCAGGGCGTGGGCCCCGAGGAAGCTGGTGCGGATGGTGATGTCTCTGTGGCTCGCCAACGCGCGCGCTGCCGAAAGCTGGCGCATCTCGGTTGCTGTTTCGAGCCCATAGCCGGATTTGATCTCGAGCGTGGTCACGCCTTCTGCGATCAACGCATCGAGCCGCCTGAGGGCGGAAGCCACCAGCTGCGCCTCACTGGCGGCGCGCGTGGCCTTCACTGTCGAGACGATGCCGCCACCGGCGCGTGCGATCTCCTCGTAGCTCGCGCCTGCCAGACGCTGCTCGAATTCATGCGCCCGGTCGCCGCCATGGACGAGATGAGTGTGGCAATCGATCAGGCCGGGCGTGATCCATCGGCCCTCACAGTTGGTGCGCTCGCGGGCGTCCCAGCCGGCCGGAAGGTCTGCGGCGGGGCCGGCATAGGCGATCTTGCCATCCACGCAGGCGATGGCAGCAGCATTGACCAGCCCAAGCCCGCTTGCGCCCGGTGCCATGGTGGCAAGCCTTGCGTTCAGCCAGATGCGGTCATAGAGCGGAATGGCACCTGAACTCCTGCCCAACGGGTTGGCCTCCTTGCCTGCAAACATCACGTCCCGTAATTGTCTATACATAAGCGCAAGGTCTGACAGAAGCGCAAGTCCACGCAGAAGCGCAAGGGAATGCAGATGAGAAGGTTGTTCTTCGATCATGCCCTGCTGCCCGATGGCTGGGCTCGGAATGTCGGCATCGATGTGGCGGGCGGGGTGATTGCGAGCATCGAAGCTGGTGCGCGCCCCGAAGGCCGGGAGTATCTCTCCGGCATTGCCCTTCCGGCCATGCCGAACCTGCACAGCCATGCCTTCCAGCGTGCGATGGCGGGGCTGACGGAGTTCAGTGGCCCGTCAGTTGACAGTTTCTGGAGCTGGCGCAGCCTGATGTACGCTCGTGTCGGTGCGTTCACGCCGGAGGATTGCGAAGCGGTTGCGGCCTATGCCTTCATGGAGATGCTGGAGGGCGGGTTTTCGGCGGTGGCCGAGTTCCATTATCTGCATCATCAGCCTGATGGGCAGCCCTATGCCAACCTCGCCGAGATGGCGGAACGGATCGCGGCAGCGGCCAGCCAGTCCGGCATCGGGCTCACACTGTTGCCGGTGCAGTATCAGTTTGGCGGCTTTGGAAAGGCCGCACCTGTGGCAGGCCAACGCCGCCTCCTCAATGATCCGGAGCGCTTCCTGAGGCTGGTCGAAGCGTCGCGTACCGCCATTCGTGCCGTGCCGGGTGCCCAGATAGGCATCGCGCCGCACTCGCTGCGCGCTGTCTCGCATGAGGGCCTGCGCGAGGTGCTGGCTGCGACGCCTTCGGGCCCCGTGCATATTCATGTGGCCGAGCAGGTGCAGGAGGTGCGCGACTGTCTGGCGGCGACAGGCCAGCGCCCGGTGGAGTGGTTGCTCCACAACCACGAGGTCGACCCGCGCTGGTGCCTGATCCACGCGACGCAGATGACGGCAGCGGAAACGCGTGCGCTGGCCAGAAGCAGCGCGGTGGCGGGCTTGTGTCCGCTCACCGAAGCCAGCCTCGGCGATGGCATTTTCGATGGGCAGCGTCATCTGGCGGCCAGCGGCGCTTTCGGCGTGGGCAGCGATTCCAACATCGAGATCAGCGCGCCGTCCGAGCTGAAACAGCTCGAATACAGCCAGCGGCTGCGGCTGCGGGCACGCAATGTGATGAGCCGGGCCGGCGTATCGACCGGGCGTCACGTGTGGCAACAGGCCTGCGCGGGCGGGGCACAAGCCCTGGGGCAGCAGATGGGCGCGCTGCGGGCGGGTGCGCGCGCCGACATCGTGCTGCTTGACCAGACACATCCTGACCTGATCTGCCGTCAGGGCGATGCCTGGCTCGATACATTCGTGTTTGTCACTGGCAAGTCCGCGATTCGAACCGTGCTTGCAGCCGGGCAGACGGTTGTCGAGAATGGCCGCCATATCCGGCGCCCGGCCATCGAGGCGGGCTGGCGGCGTGCGTTGAACCGACTGCAAGGAGCCGTTTGATGCCGCGCAGCAGTGCAAGACCACTCGCCCGCTATGCCGCGATCCAGCAGGCTCTGGAGCAGGCCATCCTGTCCGGCACCTGGCCACCTGGCCACCGCGTGCCGCCCGAACATGAGCTGATGGTACGGTTCGGCTGCTCGCGCATGACGGTCAGTCGCGCCCTGTCGGCCCTGTCTGGTGCCGGGCTGATCGTGCGGCGCAGGCGTTCCGGCAGTTTTGTCGCGACGCGTGCGGTCGAGGAGGCCGTGCTCGAAATCCATGACATCCCGGCCGAGATTGCGGCACTGGGGCAGGCCTATGGCTTCGAGCTGCAACGCATCGAGCAAAGACTTGCGACCGCGCGCGATGCCGCACGCCTCGGCCTGGGGGAAGGCAGCCCGGTGCTGGCGCTGCTCTGCTCCCATTTCGCCGATGGGCTTGCCTTCGTGCTGGAAGACCGGCTGATCAGCCTTGACGCGGTGCCAGCAGCAAGAACGCAGGATTTCACCTCCCAGCCGCCCGGCACATGGCTCCTGTCGCACATCCCGTGGAGCAGCGCCGAACATCAGATCAGGGCCGTGAATGCCGATCCGGCCAGCGCCGCCAGGCTGGGCCTGCAGACGGGGGCTGCCTGTCTCGTGGTCACACGCCGCACCTGGCAGGCCGGACAGCCGTTGACTGCGGTCGATCTGATCTACCCTGGCGATCGCCACAGGCTGGTCGGCCAGTTTGGACCCAATGCAAAAGCGCCGGGCAAGGCAAGCACTGCTGCGGGCTGAGCAGGCCGCTCGCAAGCCGCAATCCCGGCCAGATTGGCACCTATGCCTTGCCTTTGCTGGCAGGCAGGAGTCGTGTGGCTTCCTGGCCGAATCAATCTCACGGAGCGGCAATGCCGTCTTTTGCGATGTCTCACGTCCTGCGCGCTGCGCTTTTGCTGATGTTGTTCAGCGCCCCGTTGTTTGCGCAGGCACAGGCGCCTGCCGCTGAGCTGCAAACCGGGCGGGCGCGGATCGAGGCGATCAAGAGCGCCATGAGCCAGATCGAGACAGCGCTGCGCAACCGCGAGCCGAACGAGGCCGAGTTGCTTCGCCAGCGCCAGCAGACAACGCCGCTGGTCGACGAGCTGCGGGAACTGATCGATGAAACACAGCCCAAGGCCGATCAGGCGAAATCGCGGCTGGAACAGCTTGGTCCGAAGCCTGACGCCAAGGCGCCTGCCGAGAGCCCGGAAACAGCCAAGGACCGGCAGGAACGCGGGCAGGTCTTTGCCGAAGCCGATGAAACCATTCGGCTGGGCCGCGCCACCCTGCTTCAGGCAGAGCAGTTGCAAACCGAGATCAGCGATCGCCGTCGCCAGCTCTTTGCCAAGGCGCTGTTTGCGCGCGGCTCCAGCCCGCTGAACCCCGAGCTCTGGCTCAGCGCGCTTGTGTCTTTGCCGAGCGACATCAATGCTTTTGTCCTGATCTTTGGAGGCTGGCTCTCGGCAGTGGCGCGCGCGCTCACGGACAAGCGCGCTTTGGTGCTGGTGCTGGCGCTCGCGGCAGCGGTCCTGCTCTATGTGGCCCGCGCGCGGCTGTTGCCTGAGGTCGCACGGCGGCTGTCTGTTGCCGTCGATACCGGGAGGCTGCGCGTCTTGCTGGTTGCGCTCGCTCATCTTGTGGCGGCTGCCACGCCTGCTGCGCTGGCAAGCTGGCTGCTTTACACCGCGCTCGACACAACCGGTCTGCTGCCCGGCCGCATTCAACCCGTTGTCTGGGCCATGCTCGGCGGCATCGCTTTTGTGGTGTTCATCAACGCGCTCGCGGATGCATTGTTCTCGCCTCATGATGCGGCGCGGCGCCTGATCGGCGTGATGGACCGGACAGCCCGCGTCACGGTGCGGATTGCGACAGTGGCTGCCGCAGTGCTTGTCATCGGCAAGGCTTCAGAAGCCATGCTGCAATCCATCGCGGCTGGCCTGTCCTTGTCCATCCTCGTCAAGGCCGGCTTTGCCCTTGCCTTTGCATCAGCACTTGCACTGACATTGCTGGGTTTGCGCGATGATCCTGATGAGGAGGAGTGTTCGCTCGGCCCCTATGTGCCGGTGGATGGCGCCAAACTCGCGCCCCTGCGGATTGCGGGCTGGATTGCGGCTGTCCTGATTGCAGTTTCAGCCATTTTCGGCTTCGTCGCCTTTGCCGGGTTCCTGTCCGAACAGGTGATCTGGGTCGGCACGATTGGCGCGCTCTACGTGCTCCTGAAGCTGCTGATCGACAGTGGCATCGAGGAAACCCTGTCTGGTGACGGCAAGCTGGCGCGTGGCCTGCAAACCAATGTCGGCCTGCGCAAGAGCGCGCTGGAGCAGTTTGGCGTTGTCGCTTCAGGCTTTGCCAAGCTGCTGCTGATGATTGTCATGGTCATGCTTGTGCTGGCGCCCTGGGGCGTGGAATCGGCAGACCTCGTCTCCTCGCTGAAGGCGGCGTTCTTCGGCTTCAAGGTCGGTGATGTCACGATCTCGCTTTCGGCGATCATCATCGCTGGCGCCATGCTGGCATTGGGTCTGGCTGCGACCAAGGCGCTCCAGCGCTGGCTGGACGTCAAGCTTCTGCCCGCAACCGAACTCGATACCGGCCTGCGCAACTCGATCAAGACAGCAGCCGGATATGTCGGCTTTCTGGCAGCGATTGCGCTGGCTGTCTCCTCGCTGGGGCTGAGCCTTGAGCGGTTGACCATTGTGGCAGGCGCCCTGTCCGTCGGCATCGGCTTTGGCCTGCAGTCGGTGGTGTCGAACTTCGTGTCGGGTCTCATCCTGCTTTGGGAGCGACCGATCCGGGTGGGTGACCAGATCGTGGTGGGCGAAGGCGAGGGCATCGTGAGGCGCATCAATGTGCGCTCGACCGAGATCGAGACCTTCGACCGCTCGACCATCATCGTGCCAAACTCGAATCTCGTCTCCGGCGTCGTCAAGAACCGGGTGCGCACCGACCGCAGTGGCCGCGTCGTGATCCAGCTATCCGTGCCGCGCAACAGCGATCCCGGGATGGTGCGCAAAGTGCTGCTCGACTGCGCGAATGCGAACCGCGAAGTGCTGAGCGAGCCGCCGCCACGCGTCTTCTTTCGCAAGATCAACGAGACATTGCTCGATTTCGAACTGTTCTGTGTCGTGCCAGAGGTCGATAGCACCGGCATCGTGGCGAGCGACCTGCATTTCGAGATTTTCCGAAGGCTGGGAGAGGCAGGCATCGGCCTTCCGGAACGCGAGATCACCGTCAAGGGTCTCGATGAGATCGAAGACACGCTGGACGATATTGCCGATGCGCTTGAATCAGAGCGTGGCCTCAAGCCAGCCTCGGCACCGGCGCCAGCGACCACCGCAAAAGATGCAGCCAAGCCCTCACCTGCCCCCGTCCGAAAGGGTGCGACCAGGCCTGCCTCGTGAAGACAGGCCTGCCTGATGAACAAAGGATCACGATCATGACCTGCCCCCCGCTTTTGGCCGGCGCGCTTCTCGCGCTTGGCTTGGCTGGCTGCACCGAGCCTGTCCGCACCACCACGGCCGAGCCTGCATTCTACCGCGATCTTGGCAGCCCGTCGGCACGAGTGGATGCAGAGGCGGCGCGTGCGACAATCTCGGCCTATCGGCTCAACAGCGGTTTGGGGACGCTGAAGCTTGATCCGGCCCTGCAAGCTGCCGCCGAAGCGGAGGCGCGCGCCATGGCCGCTGCCGACAAGCCGTCTTCCGCCGATGCTGTGAAGCGCAAGCTTGCGGCGTCCGGGCTTTCAGGCACCGAGGTCAATCTCTCGGCAGGCTATCGCCGGATGGCCGAGGCTTTTTCGGGCTGGCGCGATTCAGAGCAGCACAACAAGGTGATGAAAGCCGCCCGCGCCACCCGCATGGGCATCGCGACCGCCTATGCGCCCGGCTCGAAATACAAGGTCTACTGGGCGCTCGTGCTGGCACCGTGAGTGGCAGGAGCCCTCAGGGCTTGGCGCCAAACGGCAGGGGCGGCGCTTCCTTCAGCATCAGGATGCTGACGCGGCGGTTCGCGGCCAGATAGGGATTGTCGGGAAACACCGGCTCTGTGTCGGCCTTTCCGGTGACTGAGGCGAAGCGGTCTTCCGGCACGCCGCTGGCTCCCAGCAATTCGCGCACGGCCGAGGCGCGGCCCACCGAAAGATCCCATGAGGTCCAGCCGCCGCGCGTGCCGGGGCGTGCCGCCGATGTGTGCCCTGTCACGGCAATGCGGTTCGGCATGCGGCGCAGGGTAGGGGCGATGGCCTCCAGCACCCGGCGCAAGCGGTCATAGGGCTGTGTCGAGGATTCAGGGAACATGGCGCGACCGTCCTGATCGACGAGGCTGATGTTCAGCCCTTCGCGCGTCTGCTCGATCAGCACATTCTTCGAGATTTCGGCGATCTCCGGCATGTCCTGCAGCGCCTGGCGCAACGAGGATGCGGCCAGCGCGAAGCCGCGGTCGAAGGCCGTGATCTCCAGACCCTCATCCTTGCGCTTGAGGCTGTTGGGCGCCGTGATGTCGGAGGCCTCGTCGATCGGCCGGACTTTCGAATGCTTCAGGTTGGGCTTGGTCGGGATGCCGTCAATCTCGACAATGCCCGAAAGCCGCACATCCTTCTGGCTGCCGAAGGCGTCGCGCATCGCGCCGGCCACAGCCTGCATCTTCTGCTTGTCCTGTGTCGAATAGGCCGCGATCATCACGAAGAAGCTCATGAGCAGCGCCATGAGATCAGCAAAGGTCACGAACCAGCCGTGCCCGCCATGTCCTCCGCCCTTCTTGCGCGCCATGTCCTGTCAGGCCCCGGTTCAGGCTTCGGCCATCTCGGCGCGGTGATGGTCCGGCAGATAGGCC
>JANMMX010000127.1:0-6649 GCA_031373605.1 Allobosea sp.
GTGCGCGATGGCCATACAGGCGCGCGGCAAGAAGGCACGATCGGCTTTGCCACATTGCGCGGCGGCACTGTGATCGGCGAGCACAGCGTGATTTTTGCCGGTGCTGGGGAGCGCATTGAACTGGTGCACAAGGCCGATGACCGGAGCCTGTTTGCGCAGGGCGCGCTGAAGGCGGCGCTCTGGGGCTGGCCACGCAAGCCGGGGCTCTACTCGATGGCAGATGTGCTGGGGCTGGACAGCATCTAGGGGCTTGCGCAATCCCGCTTGACCGATCTGGCCTGCTGGTTCACCTCGCAGGCGTCATACTTCTCAAGGGCTGAACCTGATGTCGACCACTGAACGCCTGCTTGTCCTCGTCCGTCACGGCCAGAGCGAATGGAACCTCCAGAACCTCTTCACCGGCTGGAAGGACCCTGACCTGACCCCGCTCGGCGTGACCGAGGCCAAGGCTGGCGGGCGGCGGCTGAAAGCACGCGGCCTGAGCTTCGATCTTGCGATGACGTCCGAGTTGTCGCGCGCGCAGAAGACCTGCCAGCTTATCCTCGACGAGATCGGCCAGCCGCAGCTCGAGACCATCCGCAACATCGCGCTGAACGAGCGCGACTATGGCGACTTGTCAGGTCTCAACAAGGCCGAGACAGCGGCCAAATATGGCGCCGAGCAGGTGCATATCTGGCGCCGATCCTATGACGTGCCCCCTCCGGGTGGCGAGTCGCTGAAGGACACGGTGGCGCGCGCCCTGCCCTATTTCGTCACCGACATCCTGCCGCGCGTGATGGGCGGGCAGCGCCTGCTGGTGGCCGCCCATGGCAACTCGCTGCGCGCCCTCATCATGGTGCTCGACCGGCTGGACCCGAAGGGCATCATGGATGTCGAGCTCAACACGGGCGAGCCGATCATCTACCGGCTGAACGCGGACACAAGCGTCGCTTCGAAAGAAGTGTTGAAGCCTTGAACCTCACCGTCCTTGCGAGCGGAGCGAAGCATTGACGAAAGACGCGTGAGATCATGACAACGCGGATCGAGATCGCACCCGGCGTGATCCATTGGCCGGGCTGGCTCGACCGGGCGCAGCAGGAAGCGCTCGTTGTGGATTTGCGTGAGGTGGTGCGTGCCGCGCCGCTGTTCACGCCCGTGATGCCACGCACCGGCATGCCGTTTTCGGTGCGCATGAGCAATTGCGGCAAACTCGGCTGGGTCTCGGACAAGGCAGGTGGCTATCGCTATCAGCCGGTTCACCCGGAAACAGGCCAGCCCTGGCCCGCCATACCGCCCTCGCTGCTCGCAGCATGGGAGGCGCTGGCCGATTTCCCGCATCCGCCACAGGCCTGCCTCATCAATCACTACGTGCCGTCCGCCAAGATGGGCCTGCATCAGGACCGCGACGAGGCCGACTTCTCGGCCCCTGTCCTGTCGCTCTCGCTGGGTGACACAGCGGTGTTTCGCATTGGTGGCACAACGCGTGGTGGCAAGACTGTTTCGCTCAAGCTGCAATCTGGCGATGCGCTGCTTTTTGGCGGCCCGGCCCGGCTGGCCTATCACGGCATCCACCGCGTGCTGCCCGGCTCATCGACGCTGCTGCCGCAGGAGGGCCGGATCAACCTGACATTGCGGCGCGTCACGGCTGTCGGGGCCTGAGCGCCGTCGCTGCCCCGATCATCGCTCATTTATTCTGAAACAGAAACAATCATTGTATTTTATTTCAATTTCGAAAGTTTATGCGACCGGGCATAAAGACGGCGTCTGCCCATTGTTCAGAACGAAGGACTCCGAAATGACCGCCAGCATCACCATCAAGGGCACGATGTCGCCGCGTTTTGACGAAATCCTGACGCCGGAGGCGCTCGCTTTCGTGGCTGACCTGCACCGCCGCTTCAACGAGACGCGCAAGCGCCTGCTTGCTTTGCGGGCCGAACGGCAGAAGCGCTTTGATGCGGGCGAAACGCCTGATTTCCTGGCCGAGACCAGGCATATCCGCGAGGGTGACTGGAAAGTGGCGCCGATCCCCGCTGACCTGACCGACCGCCGCGTCGAGATCACCGGGCCGGTGGACCGCAAGATGATCATCAACGCGCTGAATTGCGGCGCCAAGGTCTTCATGGCCGATTTCGAGGATGCCTCCTCGCCGACCTTCGCCAACATGATCGAGGGCCAGGTCAACCTGAAGGACCGCTGGGCCAACCAGATCGACTTCACCGATGCCAACACCGGCAAAGCCTACAAGCTGTCAGACAAGCCCGCCGTGCTCATCATTCGCCCGCGCGGCTGGCATCTGCCAGAGCGGCATCTTGAGATCGATGGCGAGATCGCCTCGGGCTCGCTGGTCGATTTCGGGCTTTATGTGTTTCACAATGCCAAGGCGCAAATCGCACAGGGCACAGGCCCCTATTTCTACCTGCCGAAGATGGAGAGCCATCTCGAGGCGCGGCTCTGGAACGATGTGTTCGTTCATGCCCAGAGCGTGCTTGGCCTGAAGAACGGAACCGTCAAGGCGACCGTGCTGATCGAGACGCTGCCTGCCGCGTTCGAGATGGACGAGATCATCTATGAGCTGAAGGACCATATGGCCGGGCTGAATTGCGGCCGCTGGGACTATATCTTCTCCTTCATCAAGAAGCTGGCGCGCAACGCCGACTACGTGCTGCCGGACCGCGCGCAGGTTGGCATGGGCGATGCCTTCCTGAAGGCCTATTCGCTCCTACTCATCAAGACCTGCCATCGCCGTGGCGCCTTCGCCATGGGTGGCATGGCCGCGCAGATCCCGGTGAAGAACAACCCGGCCGCCAACGAGGCCGCCTTCGCCAAGGTTCGCGCCGACAAGGAGCGCGAGGCCCGCAATGGCCATGATGGCACCTGGGTGGCGCATCCTGATCTGGTTCCGGTGGCGATGGAGGTGTTCAACCGCCTGATGCCGCAGGCCAACCAGCTGGGCAATCTGCGCGAGGACGTGAACATCACCCGTGCGGACCTGCTGGAGGTCCACAAGGGCACGCGCTCGGAAGAGGGCTTCCGCGAGAACATCCGCATCGGCGTGCAGTATATGGAAGCCTGGCTGCGGGGGCGCGGCGCCGTGCCGATCTACAACATGATGGAGGATGCGGCGACCGCCGAGATCAGCCGCGCGCAAATCTGGCAGTTCGTGGCCTATGGCGTGACGGTGGATGGCAGCACCAAGGTGACGCCTGCGCTGTTCACCCGCTGTTTGACCGAGGAAATGGAGCGCGTGAAGGGCGAAGTCGGCGAAGCCGCCTTCAGCGGCGGGCGCTTTCCAGAAGCGATCGACCTGTTCTCGAAGCTGTCACTTGCCCCGCAGTTCGAGGAATTTCTCACTGTGCCGGCCTATGGCAAGCTGGCCTGAGCGCAGGGTTGCTAACATGCGTGTCGAAGGGGCGGACCGAACATGGCCCGCCCTTTTCGCATTCAAAGACTGTCGTAAAATTGCAACGTCATCGGCGAACGTAGAGCCTCGCGTCTAAACTGCGCTCAATTTGAGCAGATTTTGCCGTAAATTTAGCCCGCTACGAATTTCAAGTTAATCCTCTGGCAAGCATGATCGGCAGAAATCAGACGTCAGTCTGAGCCTCCACAGCACATCGTCAGGTCCCATCATGCCAGTCTTCAAGCCACTTGCCTTCGGCATTGCCGCCAGTCTTGTTTCCTTCGCCGCTTCTGCAGCAGACCTGCCTTCGCGCAAATCGGCGCCGCTCGCTCCGGCCGTCGGCCCCGCCTGCTACGAGAAGGAAGGCGTGCCCACAGACGTGTTCGGTTTCACCACCGGCTCCGACATCAACGACAAGGGCGCGCTCAGCGGCAGTGCCGTCTATGGCGGCGCCTATGGCACACGCTTCGGCAAGCTGCATTCGCACACCGGCACCGTGCAACTCTCCTACGGCCTGATGGATTGCGTCGAGGTCGGGCCTTACATTTTCGGCAACCGCACCGATGCGAAGGTGCTGGGCTTCAGCTCGGATGTCAGCGCTTATGGCGGCGGCGTCGAGATGAAATACAAGCTGCTTGGCCGCGATGTGCATGGCGTCGGCCTGACGCTGGTGGTTGACCCGAGCGTGGCCCGCAACGATCTGTCGGGCTCCGGCAACGGCAATTTCAATGTCTACAACACCGGCTTGCGCATGTTCCTCGACAAGACGCTGGTGCCCGGCAAGCTCTATGGCGCCATCAATGTGTCACATGACATGAGCTGGACCGGCGATGGTTCATATTTCCGCTCCTCGACCTTCACCGTGGGTGCAGCCCTGTCCTATCAGGTGGTTGACGGGTTCTATCTTGGCGCCGAAGCGCGTCATCAGCGCCGCTATGCTGATCTCGGGTTTGGCAACGAGGCCGGTTATGCCACCTTCGTTGGCCCCAACTTCTACTGGCAGGCGACGAAGGCCCTTGGCATCACCGCTGCCTACAACATCCAGGTTGCCGGCAAGGCGAAGGGTGTCACAGGCAACCTCGATCTCGTCAACTTCAACCAGCACAATCTTAAGGTGAAGGCAGCTTATTCTTTCTGAGCAAGATTGCTTCTGCCGAACAGTTTTGCGGGCGGTCCCTCGGGGCCGTCCGTTTCCGCGACACGCACTGCCAGAAACGCCACGGAATTGGCGCCTGCGTCTTGATATGGTCATGCTTCGGCGCCATCTCTGCCATGCCGCACGCGCAGGGCGTGAAGGCCAGACGATGGAGAGACCGATGACGCCGCAAGAACGCGACGTGATCTCAGGCATTTTCGACCGGCTCAAGCAGGCCGCGAACCAGCCGCGCGATCCGGAAGCCGAGAAGTTGATTGCCGATCGCCTCCGCGATCAGCCCTATGCCCCCTATGCGATGGCGCAGGCAGTCTTCGTGCAGGAGCAGGCGCTGAACAACCTGCAGACGCAGGTTCAGGAGCTTCAGGCGCAGGTTGAGCAAATGCAGAGCCAGCCAGCTCCCGCTCCGGCACAGAGCGGTTTCCTGTCCAGCATCTTCGGTGGTGGCGCTGCCGCAACAGCCGCTGCCGCTGCACCGCGCGCGCCCGGTGGCGCAACGCATCTGCCCCGCACCGGCCCCGCCGGTGGCTGGGCCGGAAGTGGCAATACGCAGCCCGGACAGCCGGGCATGATGCCTGGCCAGGCTGGCATGAACCAGCCAGGAATGAATGCTCAAGGCATGAACCAGCCAGGCATGCCCCCACAGCGCCAGGGCGGCGGCTTCATGGCGACAGCTCTGACCACTGCGGCAGGCGTTGCTGGCGGTATGGTTGTTGGCTCCATGCTGATGAATGCCTTCTCTGGCAGCAAGCCAGGTGCTGACCAGCAGGCTTCCGCCAGCAAGGGCGAGGAAGCAGCGACCGAGCAGCCGGCGGCGCATCAGCCAGCAGCGCATGAGGCGGCGAACGAACCCGCAGGCTATCAGGATGCCGGTTATCAGGACGCTTCCTACGATGATGGCAGTGGCGCTGACGATGGCGGCGGTGACTGGGCCTGATCCGATTTTCGCCCTGTCAGAACAGCACATGCCGCCCGGTGATCCCGGGCGGTTTTTTTTGGGACAGACAAAGTACTTGCGGATGGCCTCGATCAGTTTAGATTTATTCTAAACTATGTGAGGACCACATGAAGCGCTTCGATGAACTGACCGAGCCTGAGGTGCTGGCATTGGCCATTGCCAATGAGGAGGAGGACGCCCGCATCTACCTCAACTTCGCTGCAAAGCTGCGCCCGCAGTTTCCGGCTTCGGCGAAGGTTTTCGAGGAGATGGCGGAAGAGGAGCAGGGCCATCGTCACAGCCTGCTCGCGCTCTATGAACGCAAGTTCGGCAAGGAACTGCCCTACATTACGCGGAGCGATGTGCGGGGTTTTCTGAAGCGCAACCCGGTCTGGCTGGCGGATGGGCTGCGCATCGACGTGGCGCGGCGCCAGGCCGAGCTGATGGAGTTCGAGGCCGCGGCCTTTTACGCGAAATCAGCCGAGCGGGCGCGCGACACGGATGTGCGCAAGCTGCTCGGCGACCTGGCCGAGATCGAGAAAAAGCACGAGAGCCTTGCTGCCAAGCTGGGCGAAACCATCCTGACCGATGATGTCCGCTCCGAAGAGGACGCCACCAAGAAGCGGATTTTCGTGTTGCAGGTGGTGCAACCGGGGCTGGCCGGGTTGATCGATGGCTCGATCTCGACACTGGCGCCAATCTTTGCGGCAGCGTTTGCCACGCACAACACCTGGAACACTTTTCTTGTGGGGTTGGCCGCCTCGCTGGGTGCAGGCATCAGCATGGGCCTGACCGAGGCCATGTCCGATGATGGACTGGTGACCGGGCGCGGCTCACCCTGGATCAGGGGTGTGGTCTGCGGGCTGATGACGGCTTTGGGCGGGCTGGGCCACACCCTGCCCTATCTCATCCCCGATTTCTGGACAGCCACAGCAGTCGCCGGTGTCATCGTTATCTTCGAACTCTGGGCGATTGCATGGATCCGCTGGAAATACATGGAGACGCCGTTCACCAGCGCCATGGTGCAGATCGTGCTCGGCGGCCTGCTCGTGCTGGCCACCGGCATTGTCATCGGCAGTTCATAGGCCAGGTTCGGGCCTCAGATGACAATGACCTTCATGCCGACGCGGACGCGACCATACAGGTCGATGACATCGTCATTGACCATGCGGATGCAGCC
>JANMMX010000182.1:0-4290 GCA_031373605.1 Allobosea sp.
GCATCGACATAGCGCGACAGCACACGGGCGGTGTCGGCGATGCTTTCTCGCTCACCCAGCTCGATCTCGCGGCCTGTCACCATCATCGGCTGGCCGCCCAGTTCGCGAATGCCGACATCGAACGAGACGCGCGTGCGCAGCGAGGGCTGCTCGAACACCATGGCGATGACCTTGCCATCAAGCAAGCGATCGGAGGTCGCCGCTGGCGTCCGTCGGCGCGCTTTCAGGTTCCGCCCTGCTTCAAGAATGGTGCGGAGCTGCGGCCCGGAAAAGTCGGCCAAATCGAGAAAATGGCGCATCACAGCGCTTTCATCGTCAGAGGTGAGATCATGTTGGTGCTGCGCCCGGCTACTCGGCGGCCGGGCGCGCCAACGCAGCTTCGGTGGCTGAGGCGGCCCGGTCAAGCCGCGCGCAAGCATCGACAATATCGGCCTCGGTGATGTTCAGCGGCGGGAGAAGGCGCACCACATTGTCGCCCGCACCGATCACCAGAAGGCCAGCGGCGCGCGCCTCAGCAACAAACTCGGTGTTGGGCGTGTGCAGCTTGATACCCAGCATCAGGCCTTCGCCACGAATTTCAGCGATCACCTTCGGGTGCCTGTCCTTCAGCTCCGCCAGCTTCTGACGAAGCCGCAAGCCAAGTTGCGCGACATTGTCGATAAAGCCATCGGCCAGCACGACATCGAGCACAGCATTGCCCACAGCCATGGCCAGCGGATTGCCGCCAAAGGTGGTGCCATGCGAGCCGGCAACCATGCCGAACGCGGCCTCCTCCGTGGCCAGGCAAGCGCCCATCGGAAACCCGCCGCCAATACCCTTGGCCACTGCCATGATGTCTGGCTGCACGCCTGACAATTCATAAGCGAAAAACTTGCCTGTGCGGCCAACACCGGTCTGGATCTCGTCAAAAATCAACAGCAGGCCGTGCTCATCACACAAGGCGCGCAGGCCGCGCAGGCACTGCGGCGGCACAGGCCGAATGCCGCCCTCACCCTGCACGGGCTCGATCATGATCGCAGCGGTTTCTGGCGTGATGGCCGCTTTCAAGGCTTCATGGTCACCAAAGGCCACCTGGTCGAAACCATCGACTTTGGGGCCGAAGCCATCGATGTACTTCTGCTGGCCACCTGCCGCGATGGTCGCCAGCGTACGGCCGTGAAACGCGCCCTCAAAGGTGATGATCCGGAATCTCTCCGGATGGCCCTTCGCCGCATGATATTTACGCGCCATCTTGATGGCGCATTCATTCGCCTCGGCACCAGAATTGGTGAAAAAGACGCGCTCGGCAAAAGTGGCATCGCACAAGCGCTGGCCCAGCCGCTCGCCTTCCGGGCTCTGGTAGAGGTTGGACGTGTGCCAAAGCTTGGCGGCCTGCTCGGTCAACGTCTTGACCAGATGCGGATGGGCGTGGCCGAGCGCGTTGACAGCAATGCCAGCACCGAAGTCGAGATAGCGCTGACCATCTGCCGTGATCGCCCAGGGGCCTTCACCGCGCTCGAACGTGACAGGTGCGCGCGCATAGGTCGGCAGCAGCACGGAAGGCTTGGAAACAGAAGCATTGGCGGAAGCCATAGACGCGATCCTCGCGGAAAATTGAGACAAGGGCATGAAACGGATCAGGCTTTGGCCATTACGCCAAAACCTTGCACATCATCGTCGCAGCAATCTGTCCCTGTCCGCCCGCGCCATGCCCGTAAGCCCTTGTTTGTGAGAAACTTTGCCGCTTCAGAAGCGGCCTTTAGAGCGCTTCCGTTATGCTGATGCGCCGTTTCCTTGTCAATTCTTGGCGGGCCTTGCGGAAGAAATCGACTCGACAGTTCAGAAATTATTTGTCTGGGGAAAAGCATCAAACCGATTCGGGGACTCTTGCCGGAGAGTCACGCTATCTTGTATGAAGTTCTCAACGAGATACGACATCTCGTGCGGCGTTCCAGTTCCCTGTCAGCGTTCTTGACCGGTTTTGCCAATGGCGAGACTGAATGGTGAGGGATTCCGCCCAGCGCTTGATGTGACAAGGCCAGATTTTGGCCAGGAATGCGGAGCAGGTAAGCTTATGACCGAGGTCGGAACCTGGACTGAAGAACGCGTCGAGCTTCTCAAGAAGCTCTGGAACGATGGCCTGAGTGCAAGCCAGATCGCTGGCGAGCTTGGCAGCGTCACGCGCAATGCCGTGATCGGCAAGGTGCACCGTCTCGGCTTGTCTGGCCGCGCGAAGGCGCCAAGCTCGAGCACCCCGCGACCACGCAAGACGACAACACGGGCACCAAGTCACCCGATGTCTGGCGGCGGGGGCAATTTCACGCGCGGGAACACGGCTTTGCAGCCGCAGTTCCAGCCCGAGGCCGAAGTTTCCCCCGAAGTTGAGCCGGCGCCATCGGAAGACGTCGTAATCCCGTTCTCCGAACGCGTAACGATTATGGAACTGCGCGAATCCATGTGTCGCTGGCCCATGGGCGACCCGTCCACGGCTGAATTCCGCTATTGCGGCGGCAAGTCGGGCGTTGGCATGCCCTACTGCTCGTACCATGCAAAAATCGCATATCAGCCTGCAGCCGATCGCAGGCGTGACCGCGATCGGCGCGTCGCGCGGGGCTGATGGCACAAAGCTGGGTTGAACTGCGCCTCATGGCGCAGGTCGCCAGCTTTCAGGCGCGGGCGAATGTCTCGTCAAAGGCGTAGCCCGTACCGCGCACTGTCCGCAGCGGGTCTTTCAGGCCAGGAGGCGTCAGGGCCTTTCGCAGACGACCGACATGCACATCGACCGTGCGCTCATCAATATAGACATCGCGACCCCAGACAGCATCGAGCAATTGCGCGCGCGAGAACACGCGGCCCGGACTCTGCATCAGGAACTCAAGCAAACGGAACTCGGTTGGGCCGAGGTGCAACTCCGAGCCCTCGCGTCGGACCCGGCGTGTGTTCCGGTCCAGCTCGAGGTCACCCATCGCCAGCAAACCTGCGATATGGCCAGGCTTCGAGCGTCGCAGCAGTGCCTGCACGCGTGCAACAAGTTCAGGCAGCGAGAAAGGCTTGACCACGTAATCATCGGCGCCTGTCGCAAGACCGCGCACGCGCTCACCTTCCTCACCGCGCGCTGTCAGCATGATGATCGGCACACGCTCGGTGTCGCGCCGTGCCCGCATGCGGCGGCAAAGCTCGATGCCCGAGAGGCCCGGCAGCATCCAGTCCAGCAGCACCAGATCCGGCACATGATCCCTGAGGTGAAGCTCCGCCTCATCCCCGCGCGAAACGGAGTCCACCTCGAAGCCTTCAGCCTCCAGGTTGTAGCGCAGCAGCAGCGTGAGCGGCTCCTCGTCCTCGATGATCAGGATCCGCGCTGCCATCAGCCGCCTGCCACCGCATCAATCTGGATGTTGGTCGTCTCGGATTTGGGACGATCAAAATCAGGAGCGGCGCCTGTCACGAGATAATGGATGGTTTCGGCGATATTCGTCGTGTGGTCGCCGATACGCTCGACATTCTTGGCGCAGAACAGAAGATGCGTGCAGAAGGTGATGTTGCGCGGATCTTCCATCATGTATGTCAGCAGTTCGCGGAACAGCGAGGTGTAGAGTGCATCGATTTCATTGTCGCGCGCCCAGACAGCCATGGCCTTCTGCTCGTCATTGCGGGCATAGGCGTCCAGGACGTCCTTGAGCTGGGCCTGCACCAGCCGGCTCATGTGATCGAGACCGACGACGGCCTTCTGAGGCGGCTGGAACTGTCCGTTGATGGCGACAGCGCGCTTGCTGATGTTCTTCGCCAGATCACCGATCCGCTCGATGTCGCTGGCAAGGCGCATGGCCGAAATCAGCTCGCGCAGATCGACGGCCAGTGGTTGCCTGCGGGCGATGGTGAGCACGGCCCGCTCTTCGATGTCACGCTGGAGCGCGTCGAGCCGCTGGTCCGACGCAATCACCTTCTGCGCAAGTTTGGTATCACCACGCACGAGGGCGACGGTCGAGTCGCCCAGCATACGCTCGGACATGCCACCCATCTCGGCCAGACTGCGGCGAAGGCCTTCGAGGTCGGCATCATAGGAACGGACAATGTGTTCGGTCATGGCATGAATCCTGGGTTCGATCAGCCGAAGCGGCCGGTCACGTAATCCTGGGTCTGGCGCTTGGAAGGCGTCATGAAGATCTTGTTCGTCTCGTCAAACTCGATCACCTCACCGAGATACATGAAGGCAGTGTATTGCGAGATACGCGCAGCCTGCTGCATGTTGTGTGTGACGATCACGATCGTGAAGTCAGCCTTGAGCTGCTCCAGCAGATCCTCGATCTTGCC
>JANMMX010000229.1:0-25934 GCA_031373605.1 Allobosea sp.
ATCGTGGTCAGCGCCGGATACCACTGGGCGGCCTCTGACACGTCATCGGAGCCAACAATCGAGAAGTCACGCCCCGCCTCCCGGTTGCGCTGGCGCAGGCCGAGCATGGCGCCGAACGCGGTGATGTCGTTGAAGCAGACGGCCGCCGTCGGCGGGCTGGCCAGATCAAGCAGGGACTGGATGCCACGAAAGCCTGTCTCGCGCGTGCCATAACCGACATGGATCAGCTCAGGGTCGAAGCCGATGCCATGGGCACCAAGCGTCTCGCGATAGCTCTTGTGACGCGCGCGGCCTGTCGAGATCTGGTCATTGCCGCCGATCATGGCGATGCGGCGATGGCCGAGCCCGATCAGGTGTTCAAGGCCGATGCGGCCACCCAGCTCGTCATCGGAGCCGACGAAATCGAGGCCGACATCCTCCAGCTCGCGCGAAACCTGAACGAGCGGAATGCCTGCCGCGATCAGATGGTCATAGCCGTCAGCCGCCGTGCCACCCGCCGGGCAGACGATCATGCCGTCAGGGCGGTGCTCGCGCAAAGTGGTCAAGACCCGATCCTGTCGCGAGATGCTTTCAGCATAGGTGCCAAGCAACAGCGTGTGGCCGGTGCCGGTTGCCGTCTCTTCAATCGCGGCCAGCAACTCGGCAAAATACGGGTTGGTGATGTCATGGAAGGCGACAGCGAGCATATTGGTGCGGGCCGTGCGCAAGGAGGCCGCCGAGCGGTTGTAGCTGTAGCCGAGTTCGAGGGCGGCCTTCTGCACCTGCTTGCGCGTGGCATCGGCCACCAGCGGTGAATCGCGCAAGGCCAGCGAGACTGTGGCGGTGGAAACAACGAGGTGTTCCGCGATGACCTGCAGCGTCACGCGACCGCGACCTCCCGTGCGGGCAGCGCGACGGTCAGCGCCGTGATGCGTATCGAACATGAGCGCTTCCCCCGAAGCCGCCTTCCCCCCGGAAAGCTGTTTTAATACAACATAATGAAATAGAATTTGCCAGTGTTACAGAATGAAACAGGGGAGAACATCATGACGACATCAAAAGAACGAATCGGCTTTGTCGGTGTCGGCCTGATGGGCCATGGCATGGCCAGGAACATCGTCGAGAAGGGCTACACGCTCACCATCATGGGCAACCGCAACCGCACGCCTGTCGAAGACCTTGTCGGCCGCGGCGCGACGGAAGTGAAAACGGCAAAGGCTCTGGCGCAAGCCTCCGACATCATTTTCATGTGCGTTACCAGTTCCGTGCAGGTTGAGGCTCTGGTGCGTGGGCCAGATGGCATCAAGGCCGGCGCCAGCAAGGGGCTGGTGATCGTGGATTGCACCACCGCTGATCCCAACTCGACACTGGCGCTGCATGCAGAGCTTGCGCCCATGGGCGTGACCTTCTGCGATGCTCCTCTGGGCGGCACGCCCGCCAACGCGCAACTTGGCCAGCTCTCGGCCATGGTGGGCGCTGATGATGCGACATTTGCACGCATCAAGCCGGTTTGTGACGCCTGGGCGCAGAAAGTGGTGCACCTGGGGCCCGTCGGGGACGGCCACAAGATGAAGCTGCTGAACAACTTCGTCGCCATGGGTTATGCCGCGATCTACTCGGAAGCCCTGGCGCTCTCGCAGAAGGTCGGCATCACGCCGCAGGTGTTCGATTCGGTCGTGCGCGGCAGCCGGATGGATTGCGGTTTCTACCAGACCTTCTTCCGCTACGTGCTGGAGCGTGACCGTGATGCCCACCAGTTCACGCTGGTCAATGCACTGAAGGACATGCGCTATCTGGAATCGATGGCCGATGGCGTCTCGATGGCCAATCCGGTCGGCAACGCGGTGAAGAACAGCTATGCGCTGGCCTGTGCGGCCGGCATGGAGCAGGACTATGTGCCGATGCTGTCTGACGCCGTGGCGAGGTTCAACGGCACGAAGCTGGCCTGAACGGAAGGCTGGAGCGCCGCTTTCTCAATCAATCCGGGCCGAGGCCACAGGCACGGCCCGGACGCGCTCGCGATAGATCAGGTAGAGCCCTGAAGCGATCACGATGGCTGCGCCAACGAAGGTCCACCGATCGGGCAATTGGTCAAAAATCAGCCAGCCCAAGGCCAGCATCCAGATGATCTGCGAGTAGATGAACGGTGCCAGGATGCCGGCAGGTGCGCGCCGGTGCGCCTCGATGATGAACCAGTGGCCGATAGCTGCGAGCGCGCCGATCAGCAGCATGACGGCCCATTCGAGCAGCCCCTGCGGCATGCTCCAGACGCTCGGCAGAACCGGGCTCATCACGATGACTCCGGCAATGCCGGAATAGAACATCGTTGTGTCTGACGAATCATGTGCGGCCAGCATCCGGGTCATCAGGCTGTAGGCGGCATAGCAGAAGCAGCCGACCACCGAGAGCAGCGCTGCCGGGTGCATGCCGCCAACGCCCGGTCGCGTGATGATGAGCACCCCGACAAAGCCGACCGCAATGGCGATCAGACGGCGCGGCCCCACCCATTCGCCCAGCACCGGGCCTGCCAGCAGCGCCACCAGCATGGGCGTGGCAAAGATGATCGAGATCGTCTCGGCCAACTGGAGATATTGCAAGGCAATGAAGTTGAGCGCCGTCGAGCCGACCAGCAAGAGTGAGCGGGCTGCCTGCAGCCAGGGTTTGCGCGTCACCAGAATGCCAGGCCGCGACCAGGGGTTGAGCACAGCCGAGACCAGGATCACGCTCACCGTGTAACGGATCCAGGTGACCTGCAGCGGGTCCATGGTCCGGCCCAGCCACTTGGCGCAAGCATCGAGCCCGGAAAAACAGAACAGGGCGGCGCACATCAACCCGATGGCGATGTACCGGTCACGCACTGCGGCAGGAGGGGCTGGATTGGGGGCGGACAATGGGCGGTGTCATGCATTCAGGGAATGATACCTGCAATCTGACTGCTTTGTTCCTTCATTGCCAGCACAACGAGACATGATGGCCATGCGCCAGAGAGCTGCTGCATTGCTGTCTTGGCGCAGGATTCAGTCTCAGCCCGCGCGGCCCAGTTGCTTGCGCCCTTCCGCGAGAAGCCGGTTGCTCCCCTCTTCGATGCTGGCCTGCATGCGCTCGAAAAAGACCTGCTTGTCCAGACCGGCCGGGATCGGGTCGAGAATCTCGACCAGAATGGTGCCGGGATAGCGCAGAAACTTGCGGCGCGGCCAATAGAGCCCGGTGTTCAGCGCAACCGGCACGCAAGGCACGCCGAGATCGGCATAGATATGGGCAATGCCGAACTTGTATGACGGCTCAGCGCCTGCTGGCCTGCGTGTGCCTTCGGGAAAGATGATGAGCTGGCGGCCATTGCCGCTCACCTCTTCCTTGGCCCGCCCCATGGCCATGGCCAGTGCCTTTGTCTTCGCGCCGCGATCAATCGGGATCATGCTGGTCTTGGCGAGGCACCAGCCAAACAGCGGAATCCACATCAGCTCGCGCTTGAGGATGAAGACCGGGTTCTTCACCAGCGTCAGCAGCGCAAAGGTTTCCCAGAAGGACTGGTGCTTGCCCGCCATGATGTAGCCGCCGGCTGGCAGCTTCTCCATGCCGCGCACCTCGTAACCGGTGTTGCAGATCACTTTCAACAGCCAGAGCGCCGTCTTCGCCCAGCCTTGCGCCATCGCCATCAGGTAGCGCGGCGGCAGGACAAAGGTCGGAATCGCGCAGATCAACCAGACGATCAGGTTGACGTAAAACAGCACATTGTAGGTCAGGGAGCGCAGGAAAATCATGCGCGCACATCAACCTGCGCAATGCGCGCGCGTCAAGGGGTGCATGGATCGCCACCAGCGGGCGCCATGCGCACGGATCGACCGACTATTGCCCGGCAATGACGGGTTGACGCCCGCCCCTTGTCTCAAACGCATCCTGTCCCTTGGGTGAGACAGGCTTGCGCCCTCCGGTAATGATCGACAGGCGTGATGTCTCGGGGTCGGTCTCGATCTGTGTTCGAGCCAAAGCGGCGAGATATTTCACATACTCTGCCGCGACGATGCGCCCTGTCCCGAAATCCCGCCACCAGTTGGCCACATCCACTGCCTCGCTGACGACAGGGCGCGCCACCAGCTTCACACCTGGCATTGCATGGCGAAACTCCAGCAGCGTGCGCGGCATGTGGTAGTTTGATGTCACCACCATGATGCTGTCAAAGCCATGGCGCCGCTGCCAGCGGCGCGTCTCGATGGCGTTGCCGATGGTGTTGCGCGCGCGATGGTCGAGATCGACGCAGCAGCCGATGCGCTCGGCCCTGACCGGGTTGAGCCGGACAATCTCTTCCAGGCCCGTCTTCTCGTTGACGCCGCTGATGAGCAGGCGTTCGGCTCTGGAGTTGCCCAGCAGCTTCATGGCGTCGCCGATGCGCTGTGCACCACCTGTGACCACTGCGATGCCGCGTGCGGTTGGCGTCTGGCTGGGCTCGGAACGTGCCAGAGACTGGACAAAGAAAAGGAACCCGACAGCACCTGCAACCGCGAGCAAGCCTGCCGCTGCCAGCAAGCCCCGCGACATCAGCGCAAGCCAGTTGCGTCGCTGCGGCGCGGCAAGTGCCGCAGTGCCGGGCGCAGCGTCCGTGCTCGCTGTGGCTTCCCGAAGGGGAATCGTTCCAAGCGTCGACATGATGGAAGTATCGCTGACACAGGAATCAGGCACAAGCGGGGCATCTCGCATTGCAGCAAGAGGTGTGGCATCGCACATTTGGCCGCAACCGCAGCCGGGCTCGGTCGCTCAGGCCATGCTGCCGAGGTAACGCCGGACGGTGAGGCGCGAGACCAGACCGGCAATGGCGGCAACGGTGGCAGCGACCAGCAGCACGGCACCATAGCCCAGCCAGCCGATGGAAAAGGTGCCGAACAGGGCCTCGATCTGGTCCACGGCGCCGGGCACTGCGCTCCAGAGCGCGGCCAGCCAGCCCAGAATGGCGATGACCAGCACGGCGGCCGTGCCACCGATCAGGCCGCCTTTTGCACCCAGCCGCACAAAACGCGACTGGAACTCGCGGGCGATGAAATCATCATCCGCCCCCACCAGATGCAGCACCTCGACGCTGTCACGGCTGCCGGCCATGGCGCCGCGCGTCGCAAAGGCGACAGCAAGGGCCGCTGCGATGAGCACCAGCAGCACGATCGTCACTCCTGCGATGATGATGGTGTTGGCCATGGTCGACAGGCGGCTGACCCAGAGCCGGTGATCGTCCAGCGTGGCGCTTGGCACGTCACGCCTGAGAGACTGGCGCAGATTGGCCAGATCGACCGTGCTGCCATCCTTGACCTTCAAGACGATGATGCGCGGCACCGGCAGCTCGACCAGATCAAGCCCGCGGCCGAGCCATGGCTCAAGCAGGCGATCTGAATCCAGCTTTGGCATGGCCTTGGCTTCAGTCATGCCCGGTACGGCGCTGGCGAGCTCAACGGCGCGGCGCAAGTCGTTCTCGATGTTGCGGCGCGGGTCTGGCCGCACCTGAATGGTCATTTCATTGGAGATCGCACCGCGCCACTGCGTTGATGCCTGCGCGACCATGATGGCGCCGCCTGCGGCCAGGGCGGCCAGAAAGGTCAGGATGGCGATGACGGCCACCAGCGCGCGGCTTGCGGCGGAATCCACCGGCACAAGCGGCTGGTCGCGCCGCAGGTTTGCAGGCAGCGCCATCCGCTGCGCGGTTGCGTCGTCAGCCAGCATGCCGTCATCGTCGTCTTCAGCATCAGCCTGCGCTGATGCTGTGCTTGCCAATATCGCTGCCGGTTTCATCGCCACGGGTTGCGCGCCTCAGCTGTCGACATGGAGATGGCCATCGGCCAGCACCAGCCGTGGCGCATCATATTGATCCATCAGGGCCAGATCGTGGGTGGCGATGATGACGGCTGTGCCCAGTTCCTGCAGCTCCATGAACAGCCGCAGCAGCTTGCGGCCAAGGCTGGGGTCGACATTGCCGGTTGGCTCGTCGGCCAGCAGCAGGTCAGGCCGCACGATCAGTGCGCGTGCAATGGCGGCGCGCTGCTTCTCGCCGCCAGACAGCACGGTGGGCATGACATGCATCCGCTCGCCCAGGCCCACCCAGCGCAGGAGTTCGACAACCTCGGCCCGGTAGCTGCTTTCGTCCTTGCCGACCACGCGCAAGGGCAGCGAGACATTCTCATAGAGCGTGAGGTGATCGAGCAGGCGGAAATCCTGAAACACCACGCCCATCCGCCGACGCAGGGCGGTAAGCTGGCCACCTTCCAGCCGTGTTACGTCCTGGCCCATGACATTGACCATGCCGCGTGTCGGTTTCAGAGACATCAGGATGAGGCGCAGGAGTGTCGTCTTGCCGGCCCCTGAGGGGCCGGTGAGATACTGGAAGGAGCGCGGCGCAATGCTGAAGGAAATGTCCTTCAGCACCTCCGTGCCCATGCCATAGCGCAGGCCGACATTCTCAAACCGAACCAAGATGTCTCGCCCTTGCCATCTTCAAGCGCACGCTTGCGCTTTTGCCCGTGTCATCTGCGCCGTCTTCACCCCGTGTTAACCATAAATCCGGCCAATGGAAGCCTGAGGCGCTGTGTATCGGCGTCGTCGTGCAACCTGCTGCAACCCTTAGCGCTGATTCGTCATGCTGATTGTCTGCCCTTCCTGCTCCAGCCGCTACGAGATTGATGCGGCCAAGCTCGGACAAGATGGACGCAAGGTCCGCTGTCCGTCCTGCAGTTTCGAGTGGCATGCCCATGGTGAGGGCAAGGTTGGTGAAAGCCCGGCCCCTGCTGCTTTCGCAGCCGAAGAGGCTGACCCCTTCCAGCCGAATGCAGCGACCGAAGCCTTCATCGAGGATGAGTGGAAGCGGGCGGCGGAAATGGATGAGAACGTCTCGCTGGTCGTTGCCGAGCTTGACGGCACGCCCCAGGCCTATGATCCCGACGCTGCCGCTTTGCCCAACAGGCTGGAGACAGAAATGCCGCCGGTTCCGGCAATGGAAACCGAGGAAGAGCCCAGGCCGCGTCCCGCCTCGCGAAAGACCAGGGCAAAGCCGGCCGCCATGCCGATGAGCATGCGCCTTGCCGGTTTCGGGCGAGCGCTGGTCTCACCTGTGGCGCTGGCCTGTGCTGGCCTGATGGCCATCGGTCTTGGCGTCTGGAAGCGCGAGACCGTGGTGCGTGCCGCGCCCGCCATGGCCATCGTGTTCGAAAAAGCCGGGCTGCCGGTCAATCTGCGGGGACTGGCACTGGCAAACATCACGACAGGGCTCACGCAAGAAGGGCAGGGTGCCTTCCTCGTGGTCGAGGGCGAGGTGTCCAACATCACGCGCGAGGCGGCCAGATTGCCGCTGATCGAGATCATCATTCATGACGCCGGTGGCAAGCAGCTCTACAGCTGGACAACCGAGCCACCACGCGCCGCGCTCAATGCGGGTGACAAGGCCAGGTTCCGCGCGCGGCTTGCGGCGCCGCCCCAGAACGGGCAATCAGTTGTCGTGCGTTTTGCCAAGGGCGGGACAAAACTGGCCGCCGTCGCACGCTGAGGCCGATGTATCCATGACTGACCAGAGCCGTATCCGCGTTCTCTATGACGAGGGCAGCATTGCCCGCCGCAATGCCGAAATGGCCAAGGCGCTGGCAGCCCAAGGCCCCAATGACCTGCTCGTGGTGGCCGTGCTGAAAGGCAGCTTCATGTTTGCCGCCGACCTGATCCGCGCCATGCATCGTGAGGGCATGAGCCCCCAGGTCGAGTTCGTGCATCTCTCCAGCTATCGCGCGGGCACTGTCTCGTCAGGCCAGGTTGAAATCCTGCGCGATGTGCAGACCGATGTGCGGGGCCGCGATGTGCTGCTGGTTGATGACATTCTGGAATCGGGCCGCACGCTGGCCTTCGCCAAGGACCTTCTGGCGGCACGAGGCGCCGCCAAGGTGATGTGTGCCGTGCTGCTGGAAAAGCCGGGCAAGCGCGCCGTCAATATCAAGGCCGATCATGTCGGCTTCGAATGCCCGGATTACTTTGTGGTCGGCTATGGCATGGATGTCGCCCATGCCTGGCGGCAACTGCCCTATGTTGGCGTGATCGAGACTGACGATCAGGCCGGGTTGCCAGGCATCTAGGTCTGCAGGGTATCCAGGTTTGGTTGAAGAGCTGACGGAGCGCAGCATGGCACGCATTCTGGTGGTGGATGACGAGGAGCCTGTCCGGGCGCTGGTGGCGCGCGGCCTGATGCTCGACGGGCATGAATGCCTGCAGGCGGGTGATGGTGCCGAGGCGCTGGATGTGCTGACAGCCGAGGCCGGTCGCTTCGACCTGCTGCTGACCGACATCCGCATGCCGCTGATGGATGGGATCGCGCTGGCCCTTGCTGCCAAGCGGGATTACCCCGCGCTGACCATCATGCTGATGACGGGCTATGCCGAGCAGCGCGAGCGCGCAAAAAGCCTGGAGGCCATCGTCACGGAGGTGATGTCGAAGCCGTTCTCGCTGGCCGAGTTGCGCCAGACGGTGACGCAGGTTCTTGCCAGGGACTGAGTCGGATCAAGCGGCCCCGCTCAGCGGTTCAGCCACCAGATCGAGACGTTCAGCAGTGTCGCGAACGACACCCAGAGCCCATAGGGCACCAGAAGCGTGCTCGCCAGCCTGTCCAGCGGGCGGAACAGCCTGATCGTGCCAAGGATCAGCAGCAGCAGCGGCACGATCACGAGCATGCCAAGCAATGGGCTTTGTGCACCAAAGAACGCCCAGGACCATGAACCGTTGACCGCAAGCTGCAGAAAAAACAACTTGATGGCCGTGTCGCGACCCGGTGTGCCTGCAGGCCGTTGCAGGATGCGGAACGCCGCATAAGCCATCATCGCGAACAGCAGCGTCCAGACCGGCCCGAAAATCCAGTTGGGCGGGTTGAACGATGGCTTGATGATCGTGGCATACCAGCCCGTGATCTGCGGCTGCGTCGCCAGGCTGCCGAGAAAAGCCGTGGCAATTGTCGGCACGGCGGCGAGAGCAACATTTCGGAGTGTTGTGACAGACATCACATGGATGTGGGGCATGCACCGCTGAAAGGCAACGGTTGCACCCGGCGCGGTTGTCTTAAGCTTGCATCCGATGGCGCGCTTGCCTCACATGGCGGCCAACGCCAATTTGCGAAATCCTCCCAGTCCGAAAGCCGCTCATGACCAAAGCATCGAAGCCCGTCTTTTCTCCGCGTTCTCTGGCTGCACAGGCCATGGGCAAGATCGACCCGCTGACGCGGGCGGTGGTGACGCCAATCCACATCGCGACCACCTATATCCGTGACGAGGACAACGCCTATTCGTCTGGCTTCGTCTATGGCCGCCCCGACAACGAGACCATCCGCGAGGCCGAAAGCGTGCTCGCCATGCTGGAAGAGGCAAAGGCCGGCGCGCTGCTGTTTGGTTCAGGAATGGCAGCCGCTACGGCTGTGTTCCAGGCATTGTCGCCTGGCGATCACGTGGTCGCATCCCGTGTGATGTATTGGGCGCTGCGCTCCTGGCTCAGCACGGAAGCGACACGCTGGGGGCTCGTGATCGAGTTTGTCGAGACCGATGATCTTGTCGCCCTTCAGGTCGCGATGCGTCCGGGAAAGACCAAACTGGTCTGGATCGAGACGCCGTCCAACCCGCTCTGGACCATCACCGACATCGCGGCTGCAGCCGCCATCGCGCACAAGGCGGGCGCCCGACTGGCGGTGGATTCGACCTGCGCCTCGCCGGTGCATACCCGCCCGCTGACGCTCGGCGCCGATATCGTGATGCATGCCGCCACCAAGATCCTCAACGGCCACTCCGATGTTGTGGCGGGCGCGCTGGCGGCGGCGAAGGACGATGAATTCTGGGCGCAGATCAAGACCGTGCGCAAGATGCAGGGCGGCATTCTGGGGCCGTTCGAGGCCTATCTGCTGATGCGTGGCATGCGAACGCTGCATCTGCGCGCCGACCGTCAGGCACAATCGGCAATGGATCTGGCGCATCGCCTTTCGGCCCATCCCAAGGTGGCGCGCGTGCTTTATCCCGGCCTGCCGCAGCATCCCGGCCATGACATTGCGGCCCGGCAAATGGAGAACGGCTTTGGTTTCATGTTGTCGGTGCAGGTGACAGACGGGCCGGAAGCCGCGATCAGGGCGGCGTCGCGCGTGCAGCTCTTCAAGCGCGCCACTTCGCTGGGTGGCGTCGAAAGCCTGATCGAGCATCGCGCCTCCATCGAGGGTCCGGGTTCGCCCTGCCCGCCCGACCTGCTGCGCCTCTCCACCGGCATTGAAAGTGTAAATGACCTTTGGGCGGATCTGGATGCGGCATTGACCTGATCTGGCGGCAGGCTGCGAAAGACGACGTGGCAAGCTTTCTCTGTTCAATCGTCATGACGCAATGCTAAATCCCGGATGAACTGTTTCATTCAGGAGTTTGCCATGCCGCGTCACCCCCACCTCACCCGCCGTGAAACCCTGACTGCTGGTGCGGCGCTTACGGCGGTGTCTGTCTTGCCGCAAGCCCTTGCGGCGCAGGCACCGGCGCGGGTGAAACTGCGCGTGCTGGAAACCTCTGATCTGCACGTCAACGTCGTTCCTTACGACTATTATCGCGATGCGCCGGACAACACGGTGGGCCTTGCCAAGACGGCGGCGCTGGTCAAGGCCGCGCAGGCGGAAGTCAAGAACAGCCTGCTGTTCGACAATGGCGACTTCCTGCAAGGCTCCTCGATGGGCGACTGGATGGCCTACAAGCGCGGCATGAAGGAGGGCGACACCCACCCGATGATCGCCGCCATGAACACGCTGCCCTATGCTTGCGGCACCTTGGGCAACCACGAGTTCAATTATGGGCTCGAGTTTCTCAACCACGGGCTGGCCAAGGCGAATTTCCCCTTCATCTGCGCCAATGTCTTCACTGCGCTGGGCACTCCACTCTATGAACCCTGGACAGTGCTGGAGCGCGAGTTCACCGACGAGGCCGGCGCGAAGCAGAAGGTGAAAGTCGGTGTCATCGGTTTCGTGCCGCCGCAGATCACGCAGTGGGACAAGGCCCATCTCGAGAGCAAGCTGGTCGCCATCGACATCGTTGATGCAGCGCGTGCGCAGATTCCGGCGGTGAAGGCGGCAGGCGCCGACATCATCATCGCGCTTTGCCATTCGGGCATTGCGGGCGGCGAGCGCAAGGGCATGGAAGAAAATGCCGCCCTGCATCTGGCAAAGCTTGAAGGCATCGACGTCATCCTGACCGGCCATCAGCATCTGGTGTTTCCGGGTGCCAAGGCGTTCGACGGCATTGAAGGCGTGGACAACATCAAGGGCAGCCTGCACGGCAAGCCGGCCTGCCAGCCAGGCTTCTGGGGCTCGCACTTGGGTGTCGTCGATCTGGAACTGGAGCGCGCGGGCGCGTCGTGGAAAGTCGCCGGTTTCAAGGTCGATCCGCGGCCAATCTTCGAGCGCACGGCGGATCGCAAGATTGTGCCCAAGGTGGAAGCAGAAGGCGTCGTGCTGGCTGCCGTGAAGGCTGACCATGAGGCGACGCTGGCCTATGTGCGCGAGCCGGTCGGCGCGACATCTGCCCCGATCAACAGCTACTTCGCGCTGGTGGCGGATGACCCGTCCGTGCAGATCGTGGCTGATGCGCAGATCGCCTATGTGAAGGATCTGCTGGCCGCCTCGCAATGGAAGGACCTGCCGGTGCTTTCGGCGGCAGCGCCTTTCAAGTCTGGCGGACGTGGCGGGCCGTCCTTCTTCACCGACATCAAGACAGGCCCCATCGCCATCAAGGACGTGGCCGACATCTATCTTTATCCCAACACCGTGCAGGTGGTGAAGGTCACCGGTGCGCAGGTGCGCGAATGGCTCGAGCGCTCAGCCGGCATTTTCAACCAGATCGATCTGGCCAAGACAGGCGAACAGCCGTTGATCGATCCGCGCTTTCCCGCCTTCAATTTCGATGTGATCGATGGCGTGAGCTACAAGATCGATGTGACTCAAGCCTCGCGCTATGATGGCGAAGGCAAGCTGGTCTCGCTGGATGCGCGCCGCATCGTGGACCTGTCCTTCGGCGGCAAGCCCATCGATGACAAGGCCGAGTTCGTGATCGCGACCAACAACTACCGCGCCTCGGGCGGCGGCAATTTTCCTGGCACCAAGACGACCATCATCATGGATGCGCCTGATCTCAACCGCGATGTCGTGGTGCGTCATATTCTCGCAAAGAAGACCATCAACCCGTCAGCCGACGGCAACTGGACCTTCGCCGCGTTGCCACCCAACGCCAACATCACCTTCCTGACGAGCCCCGCTGCGGCAGCCTTGTTGCCAAAGACACTGAAGGCTGAGCCGGCAGGTGATGGCGGCGAAGGCTTCGTGAAATACCGCCTGCGGGGATAAGCCCGGCAATTGCGCGACGCGCTTTCCGCGACCAGGGCGATGTCAGGCTGTGCGCAAGCTTTCGCAGATCCGTATCAATGCCAAAGCCGGGGCGGAAGTCGGGGAGAGGTGCTGGACAGGGTGGTGCCGTGTTCGCAACTGCATCGTCGTTCAAAGACGGCTTCGCAAAGGTCATCGGTGTGTCAGTGCCCAATTCGCTTGACGGTGTTCTAGACCAGAACCATCACCGCAAGCATGCCGATGATGATCAGCACCAGCCCCCACACCAGCATCGGCACCAGTGACGAGCCGGGGTCGATGTTCTCTGGATTCGGCAGCACGTGTTTTGCGATGTCGGCTTTAGCAATGGCATTCTTGACAACATTGGTCATGGCTTTTCCCTTCCTTCCGGCAGGACGGCACCGAGCGCGCCCCGGTGAAAATCAATGGACATCTGGAGCGATGACGCGATGCGTTCGGCGCTGGCGATATAGAGTGCGGCGGCGGGTGGCGGACATTCTTCACGGGCTGTCTCGCGAAACAGGCAAAGCCAGCGGCCGAACATCTCCGGGCCGATACCCGGCAGGCCGACATGGGCCGGGACCGGGCGGCCTTTGTAGCGGCCCGTCATCAGCGTCACCGATGACCAGAAGTCGCGAAGCTTGCGCAGATGGCTGTCCCAGTCATGGATTGCTGCCTCGAAAACCGGACCCAGCAGCGCATCAAGCCGCACCTTTGCGTAGAAGGCATCGACAAGCCGGGAGGTCATTTCTTCCGTGATGCCGCATTTCAGCCCGGGCGCGGAGGGGCGCGGCGTGAATGACGATTTGACTTCGGGCTGCATGGCTGTGTCTTCGAACCGCAATCTGGAAAGCACCATTGCGGTTTACCGGTTGGACAGTTTAAAAGCAATATATAAAATACCAGTTTGGAGTCTGCCGCCATGCGCATGACCTTGCACTCCGATTACGCCCTGCGCTTGCTGACCTATCTGGGGCTCGCGCGCGGGCGCCTTGTCACGGCAGATGAAGTAGCAAAGGCCTTCGGCCTGTCGAAAAACCACCTGATGAAGGTCATTCTCGGGCTGGTCCACCATGGCCATGTCGAGTCGGTCCGTGGCCGGGGTGGCGGGATACGGCTGGCGCGCGTGCCGGAGGAGATTGGCATCGGTGCTGTCATCCGCGACACGGAAGACAATTTCGCGCTGGTTGAATGCCTCGGCCCCAACAACTTGTGCGTCATCACCGGCGCCTGCCGCCTGGAGCATATCCTGCGCGACGCACTGGTGGCTTATCTCGCCGTGCTCGACAGGTACACGCTTGCTGACCTTGTCCGCGAACCGGAACTTGCCCGGTTGCTGCAGATCAAGCCGGCGGGTCCACCTGCCGTTTCGCCCGCGTCAGCCGGCTTTTCAGCGACGGGACGCTGATGGTCGAAACGCCGAGCAATGTGCCTCATGGAATGACGTCGGCATGAAGCGACTTTGGCATGAAGCGCGTTGTCTCAAGGGCGGGTTTGGGCTCCGTCACGCCTTCTTCAGGAACTCGGTGCGCAGCACGAGGCCCTTGATCTTCTCGACGCGACATTCCACCTCGTCGGGGTCTCCGGTGAGGCGGATGTTCCTGACCATCGTGCCCCGCTTCAGCGTGGTCGAGGTGCCTTTCACCTTCAGGTCCTTGATGAGGGTGACGCTGTCGCCATCAGCGAGAAGCGTGCCGTTGCTGTCTTTCACGTCCATGTCATGTCCCGTCTTCGGTTGAGGTGGTGGGATTTCGTTCAGCGCGCGGCGATGCCCCGTCCAGGCGAAGCGACAGCGGCAAGATAGACGCCTGCAAACAGCGCGAGAGCGCGTGGGTCCATGATGCTCCTCCTGGATAAGATACAGACTAGGGCTGTGGATTGGGACCTTGATAAGCCTTTGGGCTAGGCCATGTCCACCCGACCAGCGGCCACCTTGAGGCGCGTGGCGCCCTCAGGCAGGTCTTCAAACAGGGCGGGGTCAGCGCCGGTCATCCAGACCTGTGCGCCGATGCCCGACAGCGTAGCATAGAGCGCGGCGCGGCGCCGGGGATCGAGATGAGCTGCGACCTCATCCAGCAGGACCAGCGGCGCGATGCCGCTCATGCTGGCCACCAGCCGCGCATGGGCCAGCACCAACCCGATCAGCAGGGCTTTCTGCTCGCCGGTGGAACCCTGGGCAGCCGGAATGTCCTTGGGTGCATGATGCACCAGCAGGTCTGAGGTTTGCGGGCCTGTGAGGGTGCGCCCTGCGGCCTTGTCTCGTGCGCGCGTGCGGCGCAGCAGGTCGCGCAGGCGGTCTTCAGCATCGAGCGCGGGCAGGCTGGCCACCAGCGCGTCGGTTTCGCCCTCGAGTGCCAGTCTGGCATCCGGGAACGGCGAAGCAGGATCATGGGTCGCGGCAATCAGCTGGCCCAGTCGGTTGACAGTTTCGGCGCGCGCCGCTGCGACAGCCACGCTGAGTTCGGCCACCTCGCGCTCGACCGCATCCAGCCATGGCGCCTCATTCGGCGTCTCGTCGAGGATGCGGTTGCGCGAGCGGAGCGCCCGCTCCAGGCTGGCTGCGCGGGCTGCATGGGCGGGGTCGATGGCCAGCACCAGCCGGTCGAGAAACCGGCGCCTGTCACCGGCAGCCCCGCGAAACAGTCCGTCGAGATCGGGCGTCAGCCAGACAACGCGCAGATATTCGGCAAAGGCCGAACTCGAGCCGGCACTGGCGCCGTTGATGCGCGTGATGCGGGCGCGACGGCCATCCTCGCCCGGTTCGGCAAGGCCGAGACCCAACCGTGTCGGTGCTTCGTCTGGAGCGGACTCGACGCTGGCAAGTTCGAGCGCGACCGAGAAGCCGCCACGTGCAGGCAGAAAGGTCGTGCGATCCGTCCCGCCGGCCTTGCGCGCCATTTCGGCGCTTTCGGCGCGACGCAGGCCACGGCCGGGAGAGAACAGCGAGAGCGCTTCGAGCAGGTTGGTCTTGCCGGCGCCGTTCTCGCCGGACAGCGCCACGAGGTCCGATCCGATGACGAGTTCAAGCGCGGCGTAGGAGCGAAAATCCTGAAGGGTCAGGCGTGTGACGCGGGTCACACGCGCATCGGCATCAGCACGTAGAGCGCAGAGGCGCCGTCCCGGTCCTGGATGACGGTGGGCGATCCGGCATCGGCCAGTTTCAGCAGGGCGGTGTCGCCTTCAAGCTGGTTGGCAATGTCGAGCAGGTAGCGCGCATTGAAGCCGATCTCGAGGGCTGCATCCTCATAGGTGCCTTCCAGCTCCTCGGTCGCCGAACCGGAATCCGGGTTGGTGACCGAAAGCGTCACCTTGCCATCGGCCATGGCGAGCTTCACCGCGCGGCCACGCTCGGACGAGATGGTGGAAACGCGGTCCACTGCCGCCGAGAAATCGGCCTTGTCGACAGTGAGCCGCTTGTCATTGCCAGACGGAATGACGCGCTGGTAATCGGGGAAGGTGCCGTCAATGAGCTTGGAGGTCAGCACGACATTGCCGACAGCAACGCGGATCTTGGTGGCTGACAGCTCGACCGAGACTTCCGCATCGCTGTCTTCCAGCAGCTTCTGGATTTCGGCCACGGCCTTGCGCGGCACGATGATGCCCGGCATGCCGGATGAGCCATTGGGCGCAGTGGTTTCCACGCGGGCCAGACGGTGTCCATCGGTCGCAACCGCGCGCAGGCGCAGCGCGCCCTCCACATCGATGGTGTGGAGATAGATGCCGTTCAGATAATAGCGTGTCTCTTCGGTCGAGATGGCAAACTGCGTCTTGTCGATCAGGCGGCGGAACTCGCCCGATGGCAGCGCAAAACGATGCGCCATCTCGCCGGCCGTGATGTCAGGAAAATCGCTCTCGGGCAGGGTTTGCAGCGTGAAGCGCGAGCGGCCCGAGCGCAAAACCAGCTGGCCGGTTTCGCCTGTGGTTTCCAGCGAGACCTGCGCACCATCAGCCAGCTTGCGCACGATGTCATAGAAGGTATGGGCCGGAACCGTGGTGCTGCCTTCGGTGGCAATGTCGGCCGCCAGTGTTTCCACCACCTCGATGTCCAGATCGGTCGCCTTGAGCTTCAGCCCGCTCATGGCGGCCGAGATCATGACGTTGGACAGGATCGGGATCGTGTTGCGGCGCTCGACGACGCGGTGGACATGGCCAAGCGACTTGAGCAGGGCGGAACGTTCGACAGTGACCTTCATGGCAGCAGCTGATTTTCGGCGAATGACAAAGGGACAGACGTGATGAGACGAAGTCATGCAATCGCAGACATGACGCGCATATCATTGCCGAACCCTGCCCATGCGCGCAAGGCTTGGGGCGGGCATGTCAACAGAAAGCATGTCGATACGGCCCCTGCGGCGTCGGCAGGCCTGAACCAGGCCCGCTTTCGCTCAATCCTGCAGCATGCGTTTCAGCAGATCGACCTCTTCCAGAAGTGTCCTGTCATCGCCAATGGCCTTTTCGATCTTGCGCACGGCGTGCAGCACGGTGGTGTGATCACGACCTCCGAAGCGACGCCCGATTTCCGGCAGCGAACGCGGCGTCAGTGCCTTTGACAGATACATGGCGATCTGGCGTGGCTTGACGACCACAGCGGTGCGCCGCTCGGAAAGAATATCGGCGCGGCTGACATTGTAGCGGGTGGCAACCAGCTTCTGGATGTCCTCGATCTTAACGCGCTTGGGTTCGCGCGTCCGCACCAGATCGCGGATGGCGGCCTCTGCCGTCTCGACGGTGATGGTCTCGCCCGACAAGGTGGCATGCGCCAGAAGGCGGTTGGCCGCGCCGTCGAGGTCACGCCCGTTGGTGGCGATGGTGCGGGCCACATAGGCAGCCACGTCCGGCTTCACCGCAAAGGAGGGATGGGCCGATTTAAGCGCGCAAAGGCGACCTGTCAGGATCTTGACGCGCAGCTCCTCGTCCAGCGTGCCGATCTCGACTGCGAGGCCGCCAGCCAGACGCGAGCGGATGCGCTCGTCGAGCATGTCGAGGTCTGCCGGAAGCCGGTCAGCGGCCACCACAATCTGCTTGCCGGCATCGATCAAGGCATTGATCGTATGGCCGAATTCCTGCTGGATCGTACGGCCCTGGATGAACTGGACGTCGTCGACAATGAGAATGTCGATGCTGCGCAGCTGCTCCTTGAACGCGAGTGCCGTCTGCGCCTTCAGCGCGGTGACAAAGCCATACATGAAGCGATCAGCGGTGAAATAGGCCACGCGCTTGCCCAGACGCTGGGCTTCCTGCGCGATGGCCTGCACCAGATGCGTCTTGCCCAGGCCAACACCGGCATGAATATAAAGCGGATTGTAGGGCGCTGTTCCTGCTGGAGCGGCCGCAATCTGCTGCGCTGCCGCATGGGCGAGTGCGTTCGAGCGGCCTGCGATGAAACTCTGGAAGGTCAGGCGGCGGTCCAGCCCGCCTCCCGTGGCATCGCGGTTCTCGCCACTCTCCTCGCTCGGCGGCGTGGCGACAGCAGTGCTGTCCTGCAGGCGGCGCACGGGCATGATGGCAGCAGGGGCTGCCAGCGGGATAACCGTCTGGGGGGCTCGCACGGCTGCACGGTTGAGCTCGCGGGAGACGTGGCGTACGGCCAGCGTGACGCCACGCTCGGTGCCGAGCTCCGCAGCGCAATGACTGCGCAGCCGGTCAAGGAAATGCGACTCAAGCCAGCTCTTGAGAAAGCGGGTCGGGACGGTGAGATGGGCCTGACCATCCTCGATGCCGTTCAGCTCGACGCGGGCAAACCAGCTGGAAAACACATCTTCGCCCAGCTCGGCGCGCAAGCGGCGTATCACACGCTGCCAGCCCGCTTCGGGGCCTTGGGGACCAGAAGCCGCAGGGCCAGTCGTCATCGCCATAGGAATGTGTTCCGCTTGTTCAGTAAACATTGGTTGCCCCACCACTGGAGGCAGCATGCCCCGTTAAGGCAACATGCCAGCTCACAGCAAAAAATCTGCCGAAATTGATCTAGGGATTTCGGATTGCCTTGTTCAGGCAATCGAAAGACCTGGTTTGTTGTTTTTATCCAAGGCCACACAAGAACTCGCGGGCGACCAGACAATTGCCATGTCAAAACTGGCTACAGACAAGGCAAAGGCATGCTCAAACCTCCCCAGGTGCGAGTTTATGCTCTACTAAACTTTAGGAAAACCGGAGAACGATGTCTGCCCCGCCGATCTGAAAAGACCCTACAGGACGGTCTCGAAGCGGTGCAAGACGCCTTGCCGGCTTCGGATCGAATCTTCCCGTGAGTCAGGCTTCGGGCTTGTCCAGTGGCTGTCTGCAAAAGCTTGTGGATGTTAAGTTTTTCTTAACTTCCGGAGCGCGCAAAAAAATTAAATTATATTTTCCGACTCAAGGGTTGCGCCTCCCTGAATCCGCTCCGGAATCATCCCGTCAAAAATGCTTATGAGTTATATATCTGATTTCATTTAGTTTTTTATGATCGGCCAAAGACTCAACTTTTTAGCTGACCTTGTCATAAAATCGTCCGAAGCCCATTTTGAAACCGGATGCCGAGTCTGAGCGGATGGCCTTTGGTCATGCAGCCGCCAGGCGATGACGATGCTGGACAGCCTGCCATTCCGGCAACAAAAAACCCGGCTGCAAGCCGGGTTTTGTCACATTCACGAGTGCGGGAGGGGGGCGTCAGCCAGCCAGCGCCTTGACGCGGGCCGAAAGGCGCGAAACCTTGCGCGAGGCTGTGTTCTTGTGAACAATGCCATTCTGCGCTGCTTTCATGATTTCAGGCTCCGCGGCCTGAAGTGCAGCGGCAGCGGCGGTCTTGTCACCGGCCGTCAGCGCTTCCTCAACCTTGCGCAAATAGGTGCGCATGCGGCTGCGGCGCGACTTGTTGACCTCGGTGCGACGCGCAATCTGCCGCGTGGCCTTCTTGGCCGAGCTGGTATTGGCCATGGTATCCCTGTCCTGGTCCGGCTGTGACCCAACCCCGCCCCTTCAGGGAGCGGCGGCTGCGGCTTGCAGCGCTGCATGTTGAAAACGAAAGCAGCAGAAACGCATGGCGCGCTCTGCCGCAATCCGGGTGCTATAATCTCTGGCGCGCGGCGCGTCAACGAAAAGCCGCAAGCTTCGTCAGGCTTTTACGCGCGGCCTTGCCGACGCCGGGATGCGCGCCGCAATGGCCTCGATCTCGATCAGATAACCGTGATGCAGATGTGGCACCGGCACGACCGATCTTGCCGGGAGATGCGCGCCAAAAATTTCGGCATAGATCACATTGAAAGCAGGCCAGTGATCAACACCGACGAGATAGGCCGTGCAACGCAGGACGCTGTCCTTCGTGCCACCGCCCGCCTCGACGATGGCCAGCAGGTTCGCGATCGCCTGTCTTGCCTGAACTTCGAAGGTTTCGCCGGATGTGTGCGAGCCATCGGGGCGCGGCGCCAGCTGCCCGGAGACAAAAATCAGATCGTCCCAACCCGTGCCATGGGAATAGTGGCCAGCAGGTGCAGGCAGGCTGGGCGCCGTGATGGTTCGGAAACGGTTTTTCGCAGTGATTTTGGTCGCGCCCCTGGAAGCTGGTTTTTTCATGCAGAGTCTCCAATGAAGCGGGCAAAGGTCGCGATGTCGACATTGCCGCCGGACAGGATCACGCCCACCCGCTTGCCCTTGACCGGCACCTGGGCGGTGAAGGCGGCAGCTGCCGCAAGGCAGCCTGTCGGCTCCAGCACCAGCTTCATCCGCTCGGCAAAGAAACGCATGGCCTCGATCAGAGCCTCATCCGGCACGGTCAGCACATCGGTGACGAGGCGCTGGATGATCGGGAAGGTGTAATTGCCCAGGAAGCTCGTCTGCGCACCATCGGCAATGGTCTTGGGCACGGCGATCTTGACGATCTGCCCGCTCCGGAAGGATTGCTGGCCATCATTTCCGGCCTCTGGCTCGACAGCATAGACCTTGCAGCCGGGCGACAAGGCTTCTGCTGCGAGCGCGCAGCCGCTGACCAGCCCGCCACCGCCCATGCAGACCAGCAGCATGTCGAGCGGGCCCACATCCTCGAACAGTTCCTTGGCGGCCGTGCCCTGGCCCGCAATCACATCGGGATGGTCATAGGGCGGGATGAGGGTGAGCCCGCGTGCGCCGGCGATCTCACGGCCCAGCGCATCACGGTCCTGCGTGTAGCGATCAAACAGGATGACTTCGCCGCCATATTCGCGCGTGGCGGTGATCTTGGCGGCAGGCGCATCCCTGGGCATGATGATGACGGTTGGCACGCCCATCAGCGCGCCCGAGAGGGCGATGGCCTGCGCATGGTTGCCGGAGGAAAAGGCGACCACGCCAGCCTTTTTCTGTGCGGGCGAGAGGGCTGCAATGGCATTGTAGCCGCCACGGAACTTGAATGCGCCCATGCGCTGCAGGTTCTCGGCCTTGAAGAAGAGGCTGGCACCTGTGCGCGCATCGGCCGTGCGCGAGGTCAAGGCCGGTGTGCGATGCGCATGGCCTTCGATGCGCGCAGCGGCGGCCACAACATCGGCGTAGGTTGGCAGAACGAGCGCGGAAGGCAAGGTTGAGGCGGCAGCCTGTAACATGTCTTGATCGTCTCTCAGCGGTTCTTGAAAGCGGGTTTGCGCTTCTCGATGAAGGCGCTCATACCCTCTTTCTGGTCATGCAGCGCAAACATCGAGGCAAAGAGCCGCCGCTCGGCGCGGATGCCCTCGTTCAGTGTCATCTCGAAGCCGCGATTGATTGAATCCTTTGTCATTGCTGCAATCACCTGCGATTTGGCAGCAATGCTGTCGGCTGTCTTCATTGTCTCCGCCATGAGATCAGCCAGCGGAACGATGCGCGAGACGAGGCCCGCGCGCTCCGCCTCGGATGCATCCATCATGCGGCCCGTCAGGCACATGTCCATTGCCTTTGCCTTGCCGATGGCGCGCGTCAGCCGCTGCGTGCCGCCGGCACCCGGCATGACGCCGAGGTTGATCTCGGGCTGTCCGAATTTCGCGTTGTCGGCGCAGATGATGAAATCGCACATCATGGCGAGCTCGCAGCCACCGCCCAGCGCAAACCCTGCAACCGCGGCAATGATCGGCTTCTGCCGTTCGGCCACGCGGTCCCACTGCCGGAACGTGTCATTCATGTAAGTGGCAGGATATTTCCGCGCCTGCATCTCCTTGATGTCGGCGCCTGCGGCAAAGGCCTTCTCGGAGCCTGTCAGGACAATGCAGCCAATGGCCTTGTCCTTCTCGAAACCATCCATCGCCTTGTTCACCTCGGCGATCAGCTTTGTATTGAGCGCGTTGAGCGCCTGCGGGCGGTTGAGCGTGATGACGCCAACTGCGCCCCGGGTTTCGACAATGATGGTTTCATAGGCCATGGCGTGAGGCTCCGTGAGGCAGGCGCGCGCAGAGATTCAGGCCGCATGCGATTTGTGTTCAGGCGCAAAGGATAGGTCAGGCAGCCGCCTGACGTCCATGTGTGTCGCAACACAAATCTGCATGGGCGATGTCAAGTGCTTGGGCGATGTCATGGAAAGCGATCAGCTGCAGCTGCCACGTCTTGTGGCGCGCACTGGCTTAACGGCGTTTGCAATGGCAAAAGCCCCCGATGAAGCATGGTGGCGATCTGACAGAAGCGATGGCGCGGTTCGGCGGGGCGCCGGGCGATTGGCTTGATCTGTCGACAGGCATCAACCCGCATGCCTGGCCCCTGCGGGAAATTGCGCCGCGCTTCTGGGAAAGCCTCCCGGCCAAGCGTGATAAGGAGGCCTTGCTGCTTGCTGCATGTGCTGCCTATGCCGTCCCTCGAAACGCCAGCATCGTTGCCGCACCTGGCACGCAAGCGCTGATCCAGTGGATGCCGCAGCTCGCGCCTGAAGGTCGTGTTGCGGTGCTCTCGCCAACCTACAATGAGCATGCGGCGGCCCTCCGCGCGGCGGGTCGCAGCGTGGTGGAAATCTTCGACACGGCTGATCTGGCTGATGCCACCAGCCTGATTGTGGTCAATCCCAACAATCCTGATGGCCGCGTGCTCACTCTGGCGCAGCTCGCGTCGATGGCCGCTGACATCAAGGCGCGCGGCGGCTGGCTGGTTGTTGACGAGTCCTTTGTCGACACCATGCCTGATGCCAGCGGTGTTGGGCTTTGTGAAACGCACCCGGTGGTCGTGCTGCGCTCTTTCGGAAAATTCTATGGGCTGGCGGGCGTCAGGCTTGGCTTCCTCATCGCCAATGCAGAGATTGCGGCGCGCTTTCGCGGGGCGCTTGGCCCGTGGGCCGTTGCCGGACCTGCGCTGGCCATTGGCCGGGCAGCGCTCTCGGACATGGGCTGGGCCGCGCAGATGCGTCGCCAGCTTGGGGCCGAAGCTGCAGTTCTGGACGCCCTGCTTGTCGGCAACGGATTTTCAGTTGCCGGAGGCACGTCGCTGTATCGCCTGGCGCGCCACAGCGCAGCCACTGCCCTGCACGAGCACCTCGCCAGCCAGCGCATCTGGGTCAGGCGCTTTGATTGGGACGATCAGCTGCTGCGCTTTGGCCTGCCTGCAAGTTCTGCCGGGCTTGTGCGATTGCAGCAGGCATTGGCCGCCCATGCAACGGCATGAGGCCTTCCCACGCTTTGACTCTGGCTCACCGCGTCTTCTGGCAGCTCGGGCAATAAAAGGTCGAGCGGCCTGACTGCACGATGCGGGCGATGGTTGACGTGCAGTGGGGTGCGGTGCAGCTCTCGCCTTCCCGGTCATAGACGCGGAACCGGTGCTGGAAATAGCCCAGCGAGCCATCGGCATGGGCAAAATCCCGCAAGGTGGAGCCACCGGCCGCGATGGCCTCGTTGAGCACGTCGCGGATGATCTGCGCCAGCTCATGTGCCTTCGGCTTCGGGCGCCCGGCCTTGTCGGCGATGGAGCCCGCCTCCGCTTCCGGATGAAGACCTGCCCGGAACAGCGCCTCGCAGACATAGATGTTGCCAAGACCGGCGACCAGCCGCTGATCGAGCAGGGCGGCTTTCAGCGGCGCAACCTTGCCGCGGAACAGGGCGGCCAGCGTCTCGCCCGAGAGCGCATTGCCAAGCGGCTCGATGCCCATGGCGGCAAAATGTTTCGATGTGGCCATCTCGGCCATCGGCACCAGATCCATGAAGCCGAAGCGGCGCACGTCATTGTAGGTGATGCGCGTGCCCGACGACATATGGAACACCACGTGATCGTGCTGGAGATGGCGCGTGATCTCGCTGGCAAACTCGCCGGGTGCCTGCATCACGCCATTCGGCGCCTCGATGATGAAGCGCCCGCTCATGCCCAGGTGCATGATGAGGCCTGTTGTCCCGGCCTGTGATGCGACCGAACCTTGCGCCTCGCCCTCGATCTCGAGAATCAGGTATTTGGCGCGGCGGACCAGACCCAGCACGGTGCGTCCCGTCAGCTGCTGCACGAAGTGCTGCGGAAAGGGGAAGCGCAGGTCCTTGCGGCGCTGCTCCACCTTCACGATCCGCTGGCCCTGCATGACAGGCTCCAGCCCGCGACGGACGGTCTCGACTTCCGGTAGTTCGGGCATCGATCCGTGACCCTGTGTAGACTTGGCTGGCATGTGCGACTGCGCTTGCTGTGGCATAGCTTGCCCGCATGCGCTATCGCTCCTGACAGCAAACCCTGTGCACCCATCCCGAACCTGCAAAGAAACTGCTCGGCAATGCCACAGACAGACAACACCCATTTCGGCTTCGAGACCGTCCCGCTCACCGAGAAGCAGGGCCGGGTCGATGACGTCTTCCACAAGGTGGCGGGCCGCTATGACCTGATGAACGATCTGATGTCGGCGGGCCTCCACCGCGTCTGGAAAGAGGCGCTGCTCTCGACCTTGCGGCCGCCGCGCGGCCGGGCCTTTGCCCATCTCGATGTCGCCGGCGGCACGGGCGATGTCGCCTTTGCCATGCTGGAAGCGGGCGGCGCGAAGACCTATGTCACCGTGCTCGACATCAATGCGCAGATGCTGGCGGTCGGGCGCGAGCGGGCCGAGGCGCGCTTTCCGGGCAATGACCGCATCCGCTTTGTGCAGGGCAATGCCGAGGATCTGGGGCTGGCAGCCAACAGTTTCGACGCCTACACGATCGCCTTCGGCATTCGCAATGTGCCGCGCATCCAGCTGGCCCTGAACGAGGCCTATCGCGTGCTGAAACGTGGCGGGCGCTTCCTGTGCCTCGAGTTCAGCCATGTCGATGTGCCGGTGCTGGACAAGATCTACGAGGCCTATTCCTTCAACGTCATTCCGCCCATGGGGCGGATGGTGACGGGCGAGGCCCAGCCCTACCAGTATCTGGTGGAATCGATCCGGCAGTTTCCCAAGCCCCATGTCTTTGCCGACATGATGCGCAAGGCGGGTTTTGGCCGGGTCCACATCACGCCGATGACGGGTGGCGTGGTGGCGCTGCATTCGGGCTGGAAGCTGTGATCTGACATGGCAGGCCTGATCGGATTCGGCACTCTCGGACATCTCTGGCGTCTGGCCCGTGTCGGCTTCGTGCTGGCGCGTGAGGGTGCGCTCAGCGTGGTCGATCCGGCAGTTCTTCCCGCTGGCCCGAGGCTGCTCATCAAGGCTGCGCGCCTGATCGAGCGCAAGGACGCAGCGACCGCGACCCAGAGGCTGTCTCGCGCCATTGCGCGGCTCGGGCCTTCCTATGTGAAATACGGCCAGTTTCTCGCCACGCGTGCCGATATTGTCGGCCCACGCATCGCCGCAGATCTTGCCAGGCTTCAGGACGCGATGGAGCCCTTTGCGCAGGCCGAGGCGATTGCGTCCATCGAGGCTGCCTTCTCTGCGCCGGTCGCCAGCCTATATCGCGAGATCGGCCCGCCCATCGCTGCTGCCTCTGTCGCGCAGGTACACAAGGCGGTGACGATTGATGGCCGCTCGGTCGCCGTGAAGGTGTTGCGTCCCGGCATCCGCGCCCGGTTTGCGCGTGATCTGGCCGATATGCGCTTTGCGGGCGAGCTCGCCGAGCTGTTCTCGGAAGAGGCGCGGCGGCTGCGCATGGTCGAATCGTTTGCAACGCTCGCCCGCTCGGTGACGCTGGAGCTCGATCTGCGCATCGAGGCGGCGGCCCTCTCCGAACTTGGCGAAAACACGCAGGACGATCCCGATTTCGTTGTGCCCAAGCCCGACTGGGAACGCACGGCACGCGACGTGCTGACGACCGAATGGGTCGATGGCACCAAGATCGCCGATCTGGCCGCGCTGGATGCTGCCGGCCATGACCGCACGAAGCTGGCGCAGATCGTCGTGCAGTCCTTCCTGCGGCAGGCCATTGGACAGGGCTATTTCCACGCCGACATGCACCCGGGCAACCTTTTCGTCGATGCGCAAGGCCGTCTGGTCGCGGTCGATGGCGGCATCATGGGCCGGCTGGGCATGAAGGAGCGGCGCTTTCTCGCCGAAATCCTGCTCGGCTTCATCACGCGCGATTATCGCCGCGTGTCCGAGGTCCATTTCGAGGCGGGCTACGTTCCGGCGCATCACAGCATTGACGAGTTCGCGCAAGCCATTCGCGCCGTGGGCGAGCCGATCCATGACCGCAGCGCTGACCAGATATCGATGGCCAAGCTTTTGACGCTGCTGTTCGAGATCACCGCGATTTTCGACATGCGCACGCGC
>JANMMX010000231.1:0-5646 GCA_031373605.1 Allobosea sp.
GAAGCGCGCGAGGATTGGTCCATCCTGCGGGCGCTGTCGGCCGCGCTCGGCCAGACCTTGCCTTTCGACACGCTGTCGCAGCTGCGCGCGAAGCTCTATGCCGCTCATCCGCATATGGCCGCGCTCGACGAGGTGGCGCATGGCGATCCGGCAAAGCTCGCGAAACTGGCTTCGGTGGGTGGGCGCACGGAGAAGGCGCCCTTTCTGTCACCCGTGCGTGATTTTTATCTGACAAACCCGATCGCCCGCGCCTCGGCCACCATGGCCGAATGTTCGGCGCTGGCGTCGGGCAAGCTGCCCATGGCAGCGGAATGAGGACCTGAAAATGGACATGGCACTCATTCTTGACCTGTTGCTGATCGTCGGCAAATCGCTGTTGCTGATGGTCTGCCTGCTGGTGTTCATCGCTTTCATCTTGCTGGCAGATCGCAAGATCTGGGCCGCTGTGCAGCTGCGTCGCGGGCCCAATGTGGTCGGACCGTTCGGCCTGCTCCAGTCCTTCGCGGACTTTTTGAAGTTCGCCTTCAAGGAGCCGATCATTCCAGCTGGCGCCAACAAGGGCGTGTTCCTGCTGGCACCACTGGTCACCACAGTTCTGGCCCTTGCCGCATGGGCCGTCATTCCGGTGAATGAGGGTTGGGCGATTGCCAATATCAATGTCGGCATCCTCTATATCTTCGCGATCTCGTCGCTTGGCGTTTATGGCGTCATCATGGGCGGCTGGGCCTCGAACTCGAAATATCCATTCCTCGGCGCGCTGCGCTCGGCGGCGCAGATGGTGTCCTATGAGGTCTCCATCGGATTTGTCATCATCACCGTGCTGCTCTGCGTCGGTTCGCTGAACCTGACCGAGATTGTCATGGCACAGCAGTCGGATTGGGGCCTGCTCGGCTGGTACTGGTTGCCGCTGTTCCCGATGTTCGTGATTTTCTTTATCTCCGCCCTGGCCGAGACCAACCGCCCGCCCTTCGATTTGCCGGAAGCGGAATCCGAGCTCGTCGCCGGCTTTATGGTGGAATATTCATCCACTCCATATCTGTTGTTCATGCTGGGCGAGTACGTCGCCATCATGACGATGTGCGCGCTGACCGTGATCCTGTTCATGGGCGGCTGGCTGTCGCCGGTGCCGTTCGCACCCTTCACCTGGGTGCCGGGCGTGGTCTGGTTCACGCTCAAGATGTGCATGGTCTTCTTCATGTTCGCCATGGTGAAGGCGATGGTGCCGCGCTACCGCTACGACCAGCTGATGCGGCTGGGCTGGAAAGTGTTCCTGCCGCTCTCGCTGGCCTCAGTGGTGATCGTTGCGGCCACGTTGCAGATCATGGGCTGGGGGCCGGTGAAATGATGCACGCGCTGTTTTGCCTCGCGAAGCTTTGCCCCGAAATGTCCGGGAGGGATTGAAATGTCATTCGCACAGGCCGCCAAGGGGCTGTTGTTGCTGGAATTCGTCTCGGCTTTCGGGCTGGCGATGCGTTATTTCTTCAAGCCGAAGGCCACACTGAACTACCCTTTCGAGAAGGGGCCGCTCAGCCCGCGCTTCCGGGGTGAGCATGCGCTGCGACGCTACCCGAATGGCGAGGAGCGCTGCATTGCCTGCAAGCTCTGCGAGGCGATCTGCCCGGCGCAGGCCATCACCATCGAGGCCGGACCGCGCCGCAATGATGGCACGCGCCGCACGACCCGTTATGACATCGACATGACCAAGTGCATCTATTGCGGCTTCTGCCAGGAAGCCTGCCCGGTCGATGCCATTGTCGAGGGGCCGAATTTCGAATTCGCGACCGAGACGCGCGAGGAATTGTTCTACGACAAGGACAGGCTGCTGCAGAACGGCGCACGCTGGGAGCGCGAGATCGCGCGCAACATCGCGCTGGACGCGCCTTATCGCTGAGTTCAGGCGTGCGCGCGGTTGTCGTGCGTAGCCGTGCTGACTATAGACGCCGTGTGAGCGGGAAATTGAATCGGCAGCGGTCCTTCGGGCGGCTGTCAAACAGGAACCGGGGCCGTCGCAAGACGGAAGGCTGAAACGACATGAACGCCGCAGCGGCATTCTTTTATCTGTTTTCCGGCATCACCATCGCCTCGGCGGTGATGGTCGTGTCGTCGCGCAACCCTGTGCATTCCGTGCTGTTCCTCATCCTTGCTTTTTTCAATGCGGCAGGGCTGTTCCTGCTGCTGGGCGCTGAATTCCTCGCCATGATCCTGGTGGTTGTCTATGTCGGCGCGGTCGCAGTGCTCTTCCTCTTCGTCGTGATGATGCTCGATGTCGATTTTGCCGAACTGCGCCAGGGCTTTCTGCAATATCTGCCGGTTGGCGCGCTGATCGGGCTGATCTTCCTTGTCGAGCTGCTTCTGGTGGTCGGCAGCTGGATCATCAAGCCCGAGATCGTGAAGGCGCCCGTCTCGCCGATTCCGACCGACATGAGCAACACCGAGGCGCTGGGGCAGGTGCTCTACACGCAGCATGTCTACTATTTCCAGGCGGCAGGCCTCGTGCTGCTGGTCGCCATGATCGGCGCCATCGTGCTGACGCTGCGCGAGCGCCACGGCATCAAGCGGCAGGACATCGCGGCGCAAAACGCCCGCACGAAGGAGACCGCGATGGAAGTCGTCAAAGTGCCATCACGGACCGGGGTCTGAGGGAAAAGCCATGCTGACCATCGGACTCGGACATTACCTCTCGGTTGCCGCCATCCTTTTCACACTGGGCGTGCTGGGCATCTTCATCAACCGCAAGAACGTCATCGTCATCCTGATGTCGATCGAGCTGATCCTGCTGGCGGTGAACATCAATTTCGTCGCCTTCTCGTCGCATCTCAATGATCTGACGGGTCAGGTCTTCGCACTGCTGGTTCTCACCGTGGCTGCTGCCGAAGCGGCCATCGGGCTCGCCATCCTTGTCGTCTACTTCCGAAACCGCGGCACGATCGCGGTGGAAGACATCAACATGATGAAAGGCTGAGCGGGCGCCCAACGTCGCCCCCTGCACGCAACCATGTATCACGCCATTGTCTTCCTCCCTCTGCTTGGCTTCCTGATCGCGGGCCTCTTCGGCCGGCTGATCGGCGCGCGCGCCTCCGAGATCGTCACCACAACGCTGCTGATCGTTGCAGCCGTGCTGTCATGGGTCGCCTTTTTCCAGGTTGGTTTCGGCCCTGGCACAACGCGTGTCCAGATTGCGACATGGCTGGCCTCTGGCGATCTGCGTGTCGATTGGGCCTTCCGCATCGACACGCTGACCGTGGTGATGCTGGTGGTCGTCAACACCGTGTCCTCGCTCGTGCATGTCTATTCCATTGGCTACATGCACGAGGACGAGCACCGCCCGCGCTTCTTCGCCTATCTCTCGCTCTTCACTTTCGCCATGCTGATGCTGGTGACGTCTGACAACCTCGTGCAGATGTTCTTTGGCTGGGAGGGTGTGGGCCTCGCCTCGTATCTGCTGATCGGCTTCTGGTACAAGAAGCCCGCCGCCAATGCCGCCGCGATCAAGGCCTTCGTCGTCAACCGGGTTGGCGATTTCGGTTATGCGCTCGGCATCTTCCTCGTCTTCGTGATCTTCGGATCTGTCGCCTTCGACTCGATCTTCCCGCGCGTCAGCGAATTCACATCGATGACGTTCCGGTTCATTGGTTATGATTGGAACGCGCTCACCCTGACCTGCCTGCTGCTCTTCATGGGCGCCATGGGCAAATCAGCCCAGTTCATGCTGCACACCTGGCTGCCGGACGCGATGGAGGGCCCCACGCCCGTTTCCGCGCTGATCCATGCCGCGACCATGGTGACCGCCGGCGTGTTCATGGTCGCGCGCCTGTCGCCGATCTTCGAATATGCGCCCAATGCGCTGCTCTTTGTCACGGTCATCGGCGCGATCACGGCGTTTTTCGCCGCGACTGTCGGTCTGGTGCAGAACGACATCAAGCGCGTCATCGCCTATTCGACCTGCTCGCAACTCGGCTACATGTTCGTGGCGCTGGGCGTCGGCGCCTATTCGGCCGGCATCTTCCATCTGTTCACGCACGCCTTCTTCAAGGCGCTGCTGTTCTTGGGCGCGGGCTCCGTCATTCACGCGATGCACCATGAGCAGGACATGCGGAACATGGGCGGCTTGCGCAAGCACATCCCGCTGACGGCTGCAGCCATGACCATCGGCACATTGGCGCTGACCGGCTTTCCGTTCCTTGCTGGTTATTTTTCCAAGGACGCGATCATCGAAAGCGCTTTTGCCGCCAAGCATGGCTTTGCCACTGATTTCGCCTTTGTGCTGCTGGTGCTGGCTGCTTGCATGACCTCGTTCTACTCGTGGCGGCTTTACTTCATGACGTTCGAGGGCAAGCCGCGCTGGGCAGGGCAGGGGCATGCGGCGCATGGCCATGATGCGGCTGAGGCCCACGCTCATGACATTCACGCCAAGCATGACGATCATGGCCACGGCCAAAGTCACGGTCACGGCGACCATACACCGCATGAGAGCCCCTGGGTGATGCTGATCCCGCTGGCTGTGCTCTCACTGGGAGCTGTGGCTGCGGGGTTCGCTTTCAAGGAAGCCTTCATCGGCCACAATTACGAGACCTTCTGGAAGGCCTCGCTTTTCACCGGCAAGGATAACCACATCCTGCATGACATGCATGAGGTGCCGAAATGGGTAGTCTGGTCGCCGTTTGTGGCCATGGTGCTGGGCTTTGCGGGTGCGTTCTACTGCTACCATCTCAAGCCGCATGTGCCGGCCCAGATCGCGGCGCAACACCCGCTGCTCTACAAGTTCCTGCTCAACAAGTGGTATTTCGATGAGCTGTACGATGTGCTTTTCGTCCGTCCGGCCAAGCAGCTTGGCACATTCCTTTGGAAGAAGGGCGACGGCATGATCATCGATGGCCTTGGGCCCGATGGCATCTCTGCCCGCGTGGTCGACGCGACAAACCGTGTCGTGAAGCTGCAAACGGGCTTTGTCTATCACTATGCGTTCGCGATGCTGATCGGCGTCGCAAGCATGGTGACCTGGTATCTGTTGGCGCGCGGGTGAGATGATGTTCGGATTTGGCATTCTCACCGGTCTTCTCGTCCTGCCGCTGGTCGGCGCGGCCTTTATTCTGGCGCTGCGCGGCTCTGAAGAGGCCGTCAATTCCAACGCGCGCTGGGCCGCCCTTGCCACCACGCTCGCCACCTGCGGGCTGGCCTTCGTCGCCTGGTCGCGCTTTGACACCAGCAGCGCGCAGTTCCAGCTGGTCGAAAGCCATGCCTGGCTCTCTGAGACCATCCGCTTCAAGCTTGGCGTTGACGGATTCTCGCTGCCCTTCGTCGTGCTCACTGCTTTCCTGATGCCGTTCTGCATCGTGGCGTCGTGGGAATCGGTGCAGAAACGCGTGCGCGAATACATGGTCGCCTTCCTGCTGCTGGAAGCGATGATGATCGGCGTTTTTGTCGCGCTGGATCTGGTGCTGTTCTACATCCTGTTCGAGGCCGGCCTCATCCCGATGTTCCTCATCATCGGCATCTGGGGCGGCAAGCGGCGGGTTTATGCCAGCTACAAGTTTTTCCTCTACACGCTGCTCGGCTCGGTGCTGATGCTGCTCGCCATCATGGCGATGTACTGGAATGCAGGCACCACCGACATTCAGGCCCTGCTGGCGCACAAGTTCCCAGCCA
>JANMMX010000257.1:0-2112 GCA_031373605.1 Allobosea sp.
TTGCCTGCTCTCCGTCACAACGATGGAAGCAGCTATGTTGCAGTGCGGCAAAGATAGCGCGAACGATCCGGCTTGTCGCTAACCCTTTGGTGCAGAAGTCGCGTGGCTGTGCTGGCGTGGCAGGTGCAGTCAAAAGCGGCGCCATCCGGGCCGCAGATCTGCCCGCACCGCGGCCATTCGTCGATCTAGCCGCGTTTGGCCTTGGGGCTGGCCTTGCCGCCGTTGTGGCCATGCGCCGCCTTGCCGGGCTGGTTGGCTTTGACCGTTGTTATCCACTGCTCCATCTCGCCGGAGAGGATGGCCTCGCATTCGTGGACCAGCGCCGCTTCGCGATCTTCCCCGTTAAACGGGTCTGCGCCGGCCTCATAGCGGATGCGAAGCACCTCCAATGCCGCGGCCGTTCGGCGCGAGCGTGTCCACGTTTCCTGATACCTGCCGAGTGCCAGCAATCCGGTGACGACCGCAGCTGAGGCTGCCAGCGCAGAGGTGATCAGTGCTGCGCTCAGCCAGCCCCCATGGTTGGGGGCGGTGTTGACAACAGGGACAAGAGCCATTGCTGTCAACTGGATGGTTGAAAGCCGGTAGTGAACGGCTTTGGCGCGGTCGGCGGCCTTGTCATGCCACTGGCGCTGCGGCTCAAGTCGCCGATCAATGTAGCTGAACTGACCCGCGATTTCGGAGGCAGCTGTCGGATTTGGCTGGTTCAAGAATGTCTCTCCCTCAAGACCTGCATCTTTTCATTGTCAGACGGCTGATTCCAGAGGAATCATCAGCCTGAAGCCACTGACAGACACGAGCCGAATGTCGTGCCATCCTTGTCCCCGGGCACAGTTTTGAGGGAATGCGATGGTTTTGCTCACTGTCGGTATCATTGGGCATCGGCCCAACCGGCTTCCGCCAGGAGCCGACAAAGCGATCGCAACTGCCTTGTCCGATGTTCTCGGTGTTCTGGCGTCATGTGCCGGAGCCTCTCTGCAAGAACTTGACATGCGGGTGGCGACATCGCTGGCCGAGGGAGCGGACAGGCTTGGGGCGTGGTCCTGTCTGGCGCGCTCGGCAAAGCTCGTTGTCATCTTGCCATTTCCGGCCGCCGAGTTTGAAAAGGACTTCACGAGCACAGCATCCCTTGAGGAATTCAGATCGCTGCTGGCAGCAGCATCGTGGCTGGTCGAACTGCCCTGGAATGCGCGTTCGACAGCCGTGCGGGCCGACGCCTATCGTCAGGCTTCAGTCTTGCTGCTCGACGCCATCAACGTGCTTGTCGCCGTCTGGGACGGATTGCCGGCGCGGGGACAGGGCGGCACCGCCGAAACGATTGCCGACGCATGCAGCCGCAACATTCCAGTCATCGTGGTTGACGCCAAAGGCATGGCACCGTTGCGACTGATCCGCTCCGGTTGCGACCGGATCCCTCTCAAAAATACCTTCGAATGATGCTTGTCGAAAGCAAGGCCGCAATCGCGCTTGCGGTGCAGGCAATGATCGACATCACAACTTGCCCCCTGCCGACCGAATAGCCCAGCCGCGCCCAGAGCCAGAGACCGAAAAGTCCGCCGACAAGCAGCACCGCAGCGTTGAGCGTGATGCCAAAGCCCATTTCTTCCATGATCGTGTCAGCCAGCCAGCCAGCAAAGATTGCAGCCGTGAAGGCCAGCGCCAGAACAATGACCAGTTCGGTGCTGGTCAGCCCGGCCAGACCAAACGACATCAGGACTGTTCTCATGTGCACCCCGCGATTCAGTGGCCCCATCATTCTGCTTCATGAAGCGACTTACAAGTCACGCAAGGGGAGGCCTGTTCGGCATTGCTGTTTGTGCAATGCAAAATAATTCCTTGTGATGATGGCGCAATGCACAATTAATTGCCATCATCACAACCTGCATCCCGCGCGATGCGCCAAGTTTTGACCAGGAGCCTGTCATGTCGGACGAAACCATCGTGAAGCTTGCAGCCCCGTTGAAATCTGTGCCCATGGGCAAGCTGCCGCCGCTGGGTGTGGTGCCGGCCGAGATGACCGCCTGGGCGATCCGGCGAGAGCGCCATGGCAAGCCGGAGGCCTCGTTTCAGGTCGAGAGCCTCCCTGTCTGGAGCGTGGGCGAAGACGAGGTGCTG
>JANMMX010000254.1:0-8454 GCA_031373605.1 Allobosea sp.
GGATGAGGGCTGTCCGGTTCAGGTTCGCACCGGCAAAGAACTGCATGGCGGCAAAGAGGCTGGCGAGAAGCGCAAGCACAAGCCCGCGCGGATCCAGCCGCTCAAACTCAGGCCCCACAACGCAAATCACGCCAATGAAGGCCAGAAGCGCCAGTCCGAGCCGCCCAGGCCGGAAGGGCGTGCACATCATGAAGGGTTCTGCCAGCACAATCAGCGTGGGGAAGGTGAAGAACACCACAGCGGCCACCGTCACCGGGATGAACGACACCGATGAGAGATAGGCGCAGCCGACAAAAGCACTGAAGAGACCGAAGGCAACCATCGCGCCGCGTTCTTGCGGCGGCACGTCCAGTCTGCGCCGCAGGACCAGCGCGACCAGTGCGACCAGTGCCAGCATCAGCGCCACGCGGTAGAACACCAGAAGCGGGCCGCTCAGGCCCGCCTGCCCCGCGATCTGCGCGCTGACAATGTTGGTACCATAGGCCGCAGCAGAGACCAGCGCAAACGCCAGTCCGAGCGACTGGTTCGGGTGCGGGGAGGTTTTCGCCGAACCTGCGCCCTTGCCGGGCGCAGCCGCATCAACCGTCATTGGCAACAGCAGGCTTGGGTGCTGGCTTGGCCTTCGGTGCCGGTTTTGGCGTGATCTTGCCGATGGGCTCCGCGACTTTTGTCACGGGCTTTGCTGCTGTCTTTGTGCCAGGCTTCGCCGAGGCTGTCGAAGTCGGCTTGGCGGCTGGCTTGCTGCCGGAAGGCTTCGCCAGAGCGACCGGCTTTGCGCCCGGCTGGATCGCGCCAAGGAGCTTCATCGGGGCAGCGCCGCCCGAAGCGCCCGCAATGGGCTCGGAGCGTGGTGCAAAGGCTGAGGCCGAGGCCGGAATCGCGCCATTGGTCGAGACGGTGCGCGCGCGCGCCAGAGCACCGGCCACGGCACTACCTGCCACAGCAGTTCCTGTAACTGTGCTTGCAGTCACTGCCGGGCCCGGCTCGATCACGGGTGCGCCGGGTGAGGGTTTCTGCGGCGCATTGCGCGCGACCTGTGTCTCGGCGCGGCGCGTCACATTGGCGGCCAGCGGCGCGGATGCGGAACCGGAGGTGCGGCCGAACGCGACCTGCAACGGGTTGAATTGCGCCCTGGGGCCCAGCGTCACGCGGCCGGAGGCACCGCGCTGTGTCACGCCTGCGCTGCGTGCCTGCTGCACGGGCAGAACGGTGGCAAAGCGCCCGCCATTTTCTTCATTGCCGCCAGCCGGCGGGGCATAGCTGATTGCCCCGGCACTGTCGGCATCATCGGCGAGAATGCCGCCGCCGCCACGTGCCCGCACATCAGCGCAGATGTTGGGAGCCTGCCCGCCATAGCCCGAGGGGATGCTGGCCAAGGTGCCAGAGTTGCCGCCCCAGGAGCCAAAGGCCTCATCCAGCAGCTGGGAGGCGCGCACCGTGCGCTCGGCGCCAGAAAGCGCACCCAGCACGACCACGATCAGCGTGCGTCCGCCGCGCGTGGCGGTGGCCACGACATTGAAGCCGGAAGCGCAGACAAAGCCGGTCTTGAAGCCGGATGCGCCCTGGTAGCGGCCGATCAGGCCATTGGTGTTGTTCAGCGTCTGGCGGCCAAGCTGCACAGCGCCAATGCCCCAATATCCGGCATATTCCGGAAACTCGCGCATCATCGTCATGGCCAGCAGGGCCAGATCGCGCGCACTGGTCTGCTGCTGCGGGTGGTGCCAGCCATTGGGGTTGGCAAAGCGCGTGTCGCGCATGCCCAGCCGTGTCGCCTCGGCATTCATCATGTTGACGAAGTCAGGCACATTGCCGCCCACGCCCTCGGCGATCACATAGGAGATGTCGTTGGCCGACTTGACCATCATGATCTTCAACGCGTTGTCGAGCGTGATCTCCTGACCTGCCTTGATATAGACCTTCACGCGCGGCTGCTTGGCCGCCAGCGCTGATGCCGGAATGGCAGTTTCCAGACCGATGCGCCCGGCTTTCACCGCTTTCAGCGCCAGATAGGCGGTCATCATCTTGGTGGTCGAGGCCGGGTGCCAGGCGCGGCCAGCCTCTTCGGCATGCAGCACCTGCCCGGATGAAGCATCGACCACAAGGCTGGTGCCGGCCTGCGCCGTGCCAGCTGTCAGCGTGAGGGGAAGAGCCATCGCGGCAGCGAGGAGCAGGGCAGGATGTTTCATTCGCATGGGTATGGTGCTGATGCTCTGGACAGACGGGAAAAACGCAGAAGGCAAAGGCAGCAGACGGTGGCCAAGCGTACCAGGAAGGAATGCCGACACCGCTATGCGCATGACTAGCGTTTGTTGGGTGATTTGCCTAGCAGGGAAGACAGATGCATGGGCGTGACGCAGGGCTGCGACCCGCAAGAGAGGCTACGAGGTGCTGTTTTCATTTCTCTGGGTGCCCGTGACGCTGGTTGCCGCATTGGCCCAGACTGCCCGCAATCTCACCCAGCGCAGCCTGATTGACGCCATTGGCGTCATCGGCGCAACGCAGGTTCGCTTTCTCTATGGCCTGCCGTTCTCGATTGTCTTTCTGGCGCTGATCTGCCTGTTCAGCGGATCAACTCCGCCTCCGGCCAATGCCGGCTTCCTGGCCTTTGTGCTGGCAGGCGCGCTCAGCCAGATCGTTGCCACGGCCCTGATGCTGGCGGCGATGCGCGAGCGCTCCTTCGCGCTGACCACAACCTACACCAAGACTGAGCCGGTGCAGGTGGCGCTGTTCGGTGCAGTGGTGCTGGGCGATGCCTTGTCGCCACTGAAGCTCGCGGCAGTGCTGATTGCTACAGCAGGGGTGATCCTGATGGCGTGGAAGCCGGGCGAGAAGCTGCAATCCGGCGGGCTGAAACCCGCCCTGCTGGGCATCAGCGCGGGTGCTTTCTTTGCGCTGGCCGCCATCGGCTTTCGCGGTGCGATTCTGTCGCTGCCACTTGAAGCCAGCTTCCTGATGCGGGCCGGCACCACGCTGGTCTGGGGCCTGGCCATCCAGAGCGCTGTGCTGCTGGCCTACCTGACCGCGTTTGATCGCAAGGCGCTTATGGCCAGCCTTGGCGCGTGGAAACCCTCGCTGCAGGCAGGCTTTCTCGGGGCCTTTGCCTCGCAGTTCTGGTTCATCGGCTTTTCGCTGACGAGTGCTGCCAATGTGCGCACCCTGGCACTGATCGAGGTGCTGTTTGCGCAAGCGATCTCGCGCAAGCTGTTCACCGAGCGCCAGAGCCCGCGCGAACTGATCGGAATGGCGCTGGTGGTCGCAGGCGTGGCCTTGATCCTGCTGCAGGCGTTTTGAGCAATCGCGTTCCTGGCGGCGCAAAGTTGCAGAAGGGCAATGCAGACCCTGCGCTTGCCGACAATGCGCGATGGTTCCATATCAAGGCACAAAGCAGCCTTTGCGGAGAAGCGCCATGAGCCAAGCCAACACCCTCAACCCGGCGATTGTCGGCTGGGCCCACACTGCGTTCGGCAAGCAGGACACCGAGACAGTCGAGAGCCTTGTCGTGCGTGTCGCCAACGAGGCGATGGCGGATGCCGGCATCTCCGCCTCCGATGTCGATGAGATCGTCATGGGCCATTTCAATGCGGGCTTTTCAGCCCAGGATTTCACCGCCTCGCTGGTGCTGCAGGCCGACCCCGCCTTGCGCTTCAAGCCGACGACGCGGGTCGAGAATGCCTGCGCCACCGGCTCGGCCGCCGTGCAGCAGGCGGTGAAGAGCGTGCGCGCGGGCGCAGCCAAGATCGTTCTTGTGGTCGGCGTCGAGCAGATGACGCGCACGCCTGGCCCCGAAATCGGCAAGAACCTCCTGAAAGCCTCTTATCTGCCGGAAGATGGCGAGACGCCCGGTGGTTTTGCCGGCGTGTTCGGCAAGATTGCTGCCAGCTATTTCCAGCGCCATGGTGACCAGTCGGATGCGCTGGCGATGATCGCGGCCAAGAACCACAAGAATGGCGTCGACAACCCTTATGCCCAGATGCGCAAGGATTTCGGCTTCGAGTTTTGCCGCAACGAGAGCGAGAAGAACCCGTTTGTCGCCGGGCCGTTGAAGCGCACGGATTGCTCGCTGGTGTCTGATGGCGCGGCCGCTCTGGTGATTGCCGATGGCGACACCGCACAGGGCATGCGCCGCGCTGTTGCCTTCAAGGGCATGGCGCATGCGCAGGATTTCCTGCCCATGTCAAAGCGCGACATCCTCAAGTTCGAGGGGTGCACGGTCGCCTGGCAGCGGGCGCTGGCTGAAGCGGGCGTGAAGCTGTCGGATCTCTCCTTCGTCGAGACGCATGACTGCTTCACCATTGCCGAACTCATTGAATACGAGGCGATGGGTCTGGTGCCGGAAGGCCAGGGCGCGCGCGCCATCAAGGAAGGCTGGACCGCGAAAGACGGCAAGCTGCCGGTCAATGTGTCAGGCGGGCTGAAGGCCAAGGGCCACCCGATTGGCGCGACCGGCGTGTCCATGCATGTGCTCAGCGCCATGCAACTGACGGGCGAGGCCCCCGAAGGCATGCAGGTGAAGAACGCCAAACTCGGCGGCATCTTCAACATGGGCGGCGCAGCGGTGGCGAACTATGTCAGCGTGCTCGAGCGGGTGAAGTAGGGTGGCCTGCTCGAAGCCTGCTGCAAGAATGGCAGGGAAATGATCGTCTTTCTCGCCCTGATTCCGGCCTATGTGCTGTCGATTTTCTATCGTTCGTTCCTGAGCGTGATCGCGGCTCCTGTGATGGCGGACCTGAACATCGGCCCGCGCGAGCTGGGCTTCATGGCGTCGAGCTGGTTCGTGGCCTTTGCGCTTGCGCAGTTCCCTGTGGGCTGGGCGCTGGACAGGCTGGGGCCGCGCCGCACCGTCCTTCCGCCCATGCTGGCTGGCGCGATGGGGGCCTTTCTCTTTGCCTTTGCGCCGGATGTGGCCACCGCCAGCATTGCGATGGCGCTGATCGGGATCGGCTGCTCGCCGGTCTTCATGGGGGCGCTCTATGTCTTTGCGCGGCTGCCGGACAAGGGACGCTTTGCCGGGCTGACCTCGCTTTTCATCATCCTTGGCTCGGCGGGAAATCTGCTGGGCACTGCGCCGCTGGGCCGTATGGCGCTGGCCATTGGCTGGCGCGCGGCCATGGCGGGGGTGGCTGGCCTGTTTCTGGTGGCCGTGCTGCTTGTGCTGATCTTCCTGCGTGACCCGCCCAAGGTCGCAGATGCCAATCCCGGTGACGCGGGCATCTGGTCCGGCATTCGTGCGGTGCTGTCGATCCGCGCGCTCTGGTTCTTGTTCCCCATCACCTTCGGAAGCTATGCCATTCTGGTGACATTGCGTGGGCTCTGGGTGGTGCCGTACCTGTCGGAGGTTCACGGCATGACGGCGCGCGATGCGGGCGATGCCGCCTTTCTGATGGCCTGCACGATGACGTTTGGCGCAATTGTCTATGCGGCGGCCGAGCGCTGGCTGGGCGGCCCCAAGCCGACCATGGCGCTGGGTTCAGCGGGCTTTGTCCTGTGTCTCGCGGCCTTGGCCCAATGGGGCGACCGGTCGGCTGTGGCCACCGTGGCGCTTTTTTCCTTCACGGGCCTGGTCGGCTTCAACTATGCGATCCTGATGGCGCATGGACGCTCTTTCCTGCCCGAGCATCTGGTCGGGCGCGGCATCACGCTGCTGAACTTCCTGTTCATTTTCGGGGCTGCTGCCATGCAGGCCGGATCCGGCGCCCTCATCGAGGCGTGGCGTCAAAGTGGCGCCAGCAGCACGGCCACTTTCTCGGCGCTGCACTGGGTCTTTGCCGCCATCCTGCTGGCCTGCACGTTGGTCTATCTCGGAGCGCCCGCGCGCGCTCCCGCAGCGCGCAGTTCTTGAACCATCAGGCGTCTTCTGGCGCCTTTGCCGCAATCGCCAGTGCGTGGACCCGGTCGGCCAGTTCTGCCGCCAGCACCTCATTGACCATGCGGTGGCGCTGCAGCCGTGTCTTGCCGGAAAAGGCCTGCGCCACGATCTCGACGCGGAAATGGGTTTCGCCACCCTCGCGCCACCCGCCATGGCCCCGATGCTGATCCGACTCGTCGATCACGTTGAGGTGCTGCGGCAAAAACGCCGCCGTCAGGCCAGCCGTTATCCGATCCTTGACAGTCATTGCTGCATGCTCCCCATGACCTGAATGCCCAAGCCGATTTCGGCGCGGACCCTTGCTCTCTGCCAATCACACCCACATAACCCAACCACGATGAACCTCAACTCCCGCCTTTTCGACAAGATCAGGATCGGTGCCACCGAAGAGGCGGCGCCAGAGCCCGATGCTGCCGGGTGCCAGCACCCTGGCTGCAAGCGCACGGGCGAGTTCCGCGCGCCAAAGGGGCGCGGGCAGGAGGGACGCTTCTTCCTGTTCTGTCTGGAGCATGTGAAGGCCTACAATGCGTCGTACAATTATTTCAACGGCATGCCCGATGGCGATGTTGCCGCCTTCCAGAAAGAGGCGATCATCGGCCATCGCCCCACCTGGAAGCTGGGCGTCAATTCTAAAAGTGCGCGCGCTGCCGAGCGCGGTCGCAAGCGCGATCCGGCTGCGGCACCTGATACGAATGATCCGTTCGACCTGTTCACGGCTGCGACCGGCAAGCGTCGTCAGGCCAAGCCAGCCGATCCCGGCGTCAGCGCGCTGACGTTGAAGGCGCTGGAAACGCTGGGGCTTGAGCCGGGCGCTGACGTGGCAACGATCAAGGCGCGCTACAAGGAACTGGTGAAGCGGCTGCATCCCGACGCCAATGGCGGCGACCGTTCTCGCGAGGACGCGTTGCGCGAGATCCTCAAGGCCTATGCGCATCTCAAGAGCACAGGCATGATGCGGGGCTAGACCCAAGGACGCGGGTATGCCGGGCATAGATGCATGCCCCCGCATGCGCGCAATGCGAATTGCCGGTTTGCCGCTTTCGCTCTAGATAGGCCAAACAAGCCTGCGTTCCTGTTCGCGAGACGTTCAGACAGCCGGGCCCAAACGTTCAAGGACAACCATCGCCTTTCACGAGGGTGCTTGTCCCCGCGCCCGGAGACGATGACGACCATGACCGCCACGACGACACCCCCTGCTGCAATGCCTGACATCAAGGTTTCTGTCCGGAAGGTCTTCGGGATCGACTCCGATCTTGAAGTGCCGGCCTATTCCAAGGCCGAGGCACATGTGCCCGATCTCGATCCGGATTATCGCTTCGACAAGGACACGACCATCGCGATTCTGGCCGGTTTTGCCCATAATCGCCGCGTGATGATCTCGGGTTATCACGGCACCGGAAAATCGACGCATATCGAGCAGGTTGCGGCCCGGCTGAACTGGCCTTGCGTGCGCGTCAACCTCGACAGCCATGTCTCGCGGCTCGATCTGGTCGGCAAGGACGCGATCGTCCTGAAGGATGGCAAGCAGATCACCGAGTTCCAGGATGGTATCCTGCCCTGGGCCTTGCAGAACAACATCGCGCTGGTCTTCGACGAGTATGATGCGGGGCGCCCGGACGTGATGTTTGTCATCCAGCGTGTGCTGGAGCAATCGGGCAAACTGACCCTGCTGGACCAGAAGCGCGTCATCAAGCCGCACCCGTGTTTCCGGCTGTTTGCGACGGCCAACACGGTGGGTCTGGGTGACACATCGGGTCTCTATCACGGCACGCAGCAGATCAACCAGGGCCAGATGGACCGCTGGTCAATCGTGACCACGCTGAACTATCTGCCGCACGACAACGAGGTGGCCATCGTGCTGGCCAAGGCCAAGCACTATCAGGGCACGGCGGAAGGCAAGGACATCGTCAACAAGATGGTGCGTGTCGCCGACCTCACCCGCAACGCCTTCATGAATGGCGACCTCTCCACTGTCATGAGCCCGCGCACGGTCATCACCTGGGCCGAGAACGCGCAGATTTTTGGCGATGTCGGCTTCGCCTTCCGCCTGACATTCCTGAACAAATGCGACGAGATGGAGCGCATGCTGGTGGCCGAGTTCTACCAGCGCTCGTTCGGCAAGGAATTGCCGGAGAGCGCTGTGAATGTCGTGCTGAGCTGAGCGCGGCTGCGGGCGTGACTGGCATGGTGACAGTGCAGGTCGATGACCGGCATGAGGCCGTGCAAAAGGCGGTCCTCGACGGAATCGTCGCGTTCAACACGTCTGCTGCCGGCGACGGGAAACGTGAATCCGTCTCGGTCAGTGTCACCGAAGGCGAGGCGATTGTCGGTGGCGCTGTCGGGCGCTACTGGCACGGCTGGGTCTATGTCGATCTGTTCTGGGTGAGCGAGGCCCTGCGCGGTCAGGACATCGGCACGCGCGTGATGGACGCTCTGGAGGCGCATGCAGGCACGCTTGGGGCCATTGGCGTGCATCTGGTCACCTATTCCTGGCAGGCGAGGCCCTTTTACGAGAAGCGCGGCTATGCGCTGTTTGGCGAACTCTCTCCCTACCCGGAAGGCCATGCCTGCTACTGGCTGAGCAAGAG
>JANMMX010000327.1:0-12220 GCA_031373605.1 Allobosea sp.
CGCTCCAGCGTGATCTGATGTTCGATCACCACGCGATCGGCCTGCCCACAGAGCTGTACAAGAGCAGCGCTGACGGCTGTTCCGCTGCCAAGCGGCTTAAGCGACATGCCAAGCAGCGCCACACCCAGCCCGGCGCGCACAAGCCCCACGTCATCATCACGCAACTTGCGCGCGATGTGACGAACCCGGCAAGGCTGCCCGAGCAAGGTGTCTGCCTCATAAGGCTCGATCTTAGGGTCGATGACCGTGACCGATTCAGGGTGGTGGTTCAGGAACTGCGTGAGTGGCAGGCCAGCGCCCCCGATCTCGACGATGTGTGCACAAACCATGAGCGCATGCGCCGCAATCACCTGGCGCACCGGTGCCGCCTCGCCCGCCAGATGCGGCAGCACGGTACCTGGATTCCAGGGCGCTGCAGAGCGTCTGACCATCGCATCAGCCATTGGAACGCTGCTCCTTGTGCCCGTAGCCGAACTGACCGGGCATCTTGATGCCCACTGGCAAGCCTGAAAGGGAGACAGCTTGTCAAGAACAGCATTCTGGCACGGAGTCGATTTGACGCCTGCATTCGCGGCGCCTCAATCCATCAGATGGCCGCCATCATAGAAGCAGGCGATGCGTCCCAGTGCTCCGCGAAACCGATCATCATCCATCAGCTCCGCATACATCTGGGCAAGCGTCGGCGCGTCGCGCCCGTCATGTCCGGTTTTGACATCGAGCAGCGCGCCATTGCCGTGCAGCAGTGCCAGAAGCCGGGCATGATCGCCGGGCTGCGGCGCTTCAGACAGGCGTGCCACATCTTCATTTGCGATCAGCAATCCACGCAGATCAGCGGATGACAGCGTTGGCAATTGCGCCATGAAGCTCTCGACCAGCCTCATCGCCAGCGCATGGTCGGCATGGCCGGGATTGTGCGGCGCGCGGCCATGGTCCCAGAGATGGGTTGTGGCATCCCATGGCGAGCGCTCTGTTGGAAAGCGTGCGGCGAGGCCTGCATGCTCCTCGGCAACATAAAAGCGGTTCAGCCCATCGAAATGCGCAAAATTATAACCTTGCTCAAGCACGAAAGGCTCCCAGCCATCCCAGGCATCGGCCATGGAGCCCGGCGCAACCGCCTCGATCACCAGAACTTTCGGGCGGCAGGCCTGCCAGTCATTGCCTGCCAGCACATCGGCTTCGGCACCCTCGACATCGATCTTGAGAAAATCAGGCGCTGTCAGGCCATGCTGCCGGGCAAGGGCCGCAAGCGTCGTCATGGCCATCGTGCGGCTGGTGACCCCTGCTCCTTGCGACTTGGCAGCGTCGGCATGCGTGGCGACCGTGGTCGAGAAGCCGTGCAGCTTGTCCACCTCGTGGAAGGTGACGCTGCCCTCCTCTCGCCCGACAAGAATTTCGGCCACCGCATCGCGTGGGCGGATATGGGCATAAAGCGAGGCAAGCTTTGCCTGTGGCTCGACGATAAGTCCGCGCCAGCCCTGCAGATAGAACCAGAGCGAGACATTGTCCGCCACCGGATGGCCGCCGCCAATGTCAATGTAAGTGCCACTGGCCTGCCCCTCGAAAACGCGGGCAAGGTGATAGTCTTCCAGGTTCTGGGCGTATGAGAGTTTCATCGTTTTGGCTGGGGCTCGATGGCTTGCAACTCGGTGGAGGAGAGCGGTGCCGGAGCAGCCGTCATCGCCGATTTCTCGTTCTTCGAGCGCGCCTGCATGGCAATGGCCACCGTCAGCTTTTCGGCGCTTTCAGACGACATTGAGGCCAGCACTTCCGACATCTTGCGCGGGTTCATCTGTTGAACAACGGGCAGCAGCACATCGATCGTCAGCCGATCAAAGATGCGCGCGGCGTCCTTGGGTTTCATCGCCTCATACATCACGACAAGGTTCTTCAGTGCCTGCTGCTCGGCCTGGTCCTTCTTGTCCTTGTTCTCGGAAATCTTCTCTTCGATCTGCTTGAGTTCGTTGACGCGGCCATCGACCTTCTTTTCGGCCGTATCGAGCATTTTCTCGCGCATCTCGAGCTCGCGCAGCCGTGCATCGATCTCTTCGCGACGCTCGCCAAGGCGCTCCATCAAGGCTTTTTCAGCAGGCGAAACCGGACGCTCGGTGCCATTGATGACGCCAGCCTTGCTGAAAGGATGCGGCCCGGTCACGGGCTCGTCCTTCTTCTTCTCGTCTTTCTTTTCGTCTTTTTTCTTGTCCACCGATCCGGTCGTGTCCGGATCATTCATCACATAGGGCGAGCGTGCATGGCCGATGATCTCGGCCCAGCCCTTGGGCTTCGGGCGGGCGCCGGCTTCGGTTTGTGCGACGGCGGGTGGCGCTGTCACGGCAGGAGGGAGCCCAGCCGGTTGACCACCCATCCAGCCCAGCGCCTTCAGCGTGAGCAGCCCCATGGCGCCCAGAATGACCGCCGGGATCAGCCTTGGCCGCTCAATCATGCTGCCTGGCTTTCCATGCGACGCACAGCACGCTCGGTGATGGCAGCCGCCATCCCGGCCGTGTTGGCCATGCGCTCGGAGACCGGCGTCGGCTCCTTGGCCGCCGGCGCGCCGCTGACAAGGCGCGTGGCCTCCACGATCTGCGTGATGCGGGCCATGACATCCTGCCCGGCATCAATCTGCGTGGCGAGGTCAGCTGCATAACGCTCTGCCGTGCGCAGCCGCTCGGCCAGCGTGCGATCACAATCGCCCAATGTCAGCTTGAGGCCGGAGATGGCGCGCTCGGCTGTATCTGTTGCGGCAATCAGCTCGCCAATGGTCTGGCGCATGGCACCCTCGTCGGCCTTAAGCCGCTCGATGCGCTTGGCCAGAATGTAGCAGGTGATGATGGTGGCCACCAGCAGGGCAGCCACCAGCGCATCGGCAATCAGGTTGATGGTCTGGCTCAACGCGGGGCTCCTGCGGCAGCGGCGGCCTTCTGGCTCGCGGCAGATTCAAACACGGCAAGGGTCGTTCTCGAACGGCGCAGCGGCTTGGTGACCTGCACCGCGATCTTGTCATCCACCCGGCCGACCCGGCCCTCGGTGACACCGAATTCGCCGCAGCGCAGCGTGACAGCTGCATCGGGACGCACGTCAAACATCAGCGTGTCGCCGATCTCCAGCATCATCACGCGCTTCAGCGGCATCTGCGTTTCGTGCAGCACAGCCTCAACCGGCACATAGGCCTGCCAGATTTCGGTCGCGAGATGGTTTTCCCAGATGGGATCGCGCCCGAGCTTTTCGCCCATGAAACTTTCGAGCAGCAGATCGCGGATCGGCTCGATGGTCGCATAGGGGAGCAGGATCTGCAGCGAGCCACCACGGCCCTCCATATCGAAGCGCAGATCGACGCGGATGGCGGCGTTGGCAGGGCGCGAAATCGTGGCAAAGCGCGGGTTGCTCTCGATCCGGTCGACCTTGAAAGTGACGGGCGAGAGCGGCTTGAACGAGCTCTCCGCATCTGCCAGCACGACCTCGATCATGCGGCGCAGCAGGTTCATCTCGATGGTGGTGAAAGGGCGACCATCGACGCGCGCCGCAGCCTGGCCGCGCTTGCCGCCCAGCATCGTGTCGAGCACGGAATAGGTCAGCGACGATTCAACCGTCACCAGCCCGAAATTGTCCCATTCCTCGGCTTTGAACACCGCCAGCATCGCGGGCAACGGAATGGAATTGACGTAGTCGCCGAAGCGGACGGAGCGGATGCCGTCCAGCGTCACCTCCACGTTGTCGGTGAAGAAGTTGCGCAAGGAGGTCGAGAGATGGCGCACCATGCGCTCGAAAATGATCTCGAGCATCGGCAGGCGTTCATACGACACCGTGCCGGAATCGAGGATGGCGCGAATGCCATTGCGGCCGCCCTGCCCGTCTTCGCCGACAGCGAAGCCAAGCATGCCATCGATTTCTTCCTGATTGAGCAGGCGATCAACGCCCGCATCATTTTCGGAATAGGGATCGGAGGAGTCGAGCATGGTGGCCCATTCGGCCGCCATGGAGTCACCGCCGGCGACACCCTGCTCGGCCAGCGCCGCACCCCACTCGTCAGCCAGATTTTCCTGGCCTTCGCCTTCATTCTCGAGATCAGCCACGCGCGTTGCCCCTTACTGGACCAGAAGTTCCTTGAAGAGAACGGCATCAACCTTCGCTGGATACACCGCGACATTGACACGCCGCAGCAGCTCCTCCTTCAGGCGGAACAACCCGGCAGATCCTTCGAGATCAGCCGCACGCAGCTCACGCAGATAGACCTGGAAGGTGTCCTCGATGCGCGGCAGCAGGGGCTGGATTTCCGGCGCCTGCTTTGCATCCGCGATCTCCAGGGCCACACGGATCTTGACGAAGGACTGGCGCTCGGCCTGCGCGGGCGTCGACATGTTGATGAGCATCTCGCGCATCTCGACAAAGCCAGTCTTCTTGGCTGCAGCCTTCGCATCGGCAGTGGCTGCCATTTCGGTGTTGCCCTTGCCCTTCAGAAAGAAGAACCAGCCACCACCGCCCAGAAGCGCCAGCGCAACAAGGCCACCCCCCGCCATCACGATGAGCTTTTTCTTGCTCTTGCCGCCATCTGCCGGAGCAGCGCCTTCTGCGCCCTCTGTTTCGGCATCGCTCTTTTTCGGTTTCTTGGCCATGGCGACGTTTCGCAACCCTTGAGGACCAGAATCGCCGCAAGGATTGCAGGCGCCTGGCTCCTTTATGAAATCTGACCATTCAGGGTTAACGCCGCGTTAAACCCGGCAGCTTTTGCCGAGTGAATCTTGCCGCGCGGCCATGTCTTGCCGCTTGATGCGCAGCATAGCGTTTCGATCATTTCTGTTTGTTTTCAATGCTTTGAATTTGTTAACCACGCTGGCACGGCCTTTGCGGGGTGTTTGGCGTGGTCATCGCGCTGGGGAGCGTCGAGGCGACCACGGAAAACCGGGAGACCAAGTCCGTGGAGAACGCGCTTCTCGTCGGCCTTTCGCGCCAGATTGCCCTGGCCCGCGAACTGGACGTCATCGCCAACAATGTGGCGAACATCTCGACCAATGGCTTCAAGGCCCGCTCGGCGCGCTTTGCCGAGTATCTGTCGCCGACAGCCAGCGGCGAAACATTTCAGAAACCGGACCGCCGCATCTCGTTCGTGCAGGATCGCGGCACGCCGATTGATCTGTCCGGCGGCATGATTGAGCGCACCGGCAACCCGCTAGATACAGCCATCAAGGGCGAAGGCTTCTATGTGGTGCGCACAGCTGGCGGCGAGCGCTACACCCGTGCAGGCTCTTTCGACATCAATTCGCGCGGCGAGCTCGTCACGCAGACCGGCCAGCCCGTCATGGGTGAAAACGGCCCCATCGTTTTCGGCCCGAACGAGAGCAACGCACAGATTTCTCAGGATGGCACCGTGACCACCGCCCAGGGCGAGCGCGGCAAGCTGCGGCTGGTGCGCTTTGCCGACCCGACCACCCTGCGCAACGAGGGCACCAACATGTTCTCGTCGCCGACGCCCGCCACGCCCATTGGCCCCTTGGCCAAGCTGGAAACCGGCGCCGTCGAGCGCTCGAACGTCAAGCCGATCATCGAGATGAGCCGGCTGGTTGAGCTGCAGCGCACCTATGCCAGCATCGCGGGCATGATTTCGAAAACAGATGAATTGCGTCGCACGGCCATCCAGCGCCTTGCCGACGTCCAGAGTTGATTGAACAGGAAACGGAGCGACAGACATGCGCGCCCTTCACACAGCTGCCACCGGCATGATGGCCCAGGAACTCAACGTCCAGGTCATCTCCAACAACATCGCGAACGTGCGCACCACCGGCTACAAGCGCCAGCGCGTGCACTTCCAGGACCTGCTCTACGAGAACTTCCGGCGCGCAGGCACCGCCACCTCGGACCAGAACACGCAGGCGCCTGCGGGCTCGTTTGTCGGTTCCGGCGTCAAGACCGTGTCGACAGGCCGCGTCATGGGTCAGGGCAACCTCTCGCCGACCGAGAAGGACTATGATCTGGCCATTCGTGGCGAGGGCTTCTTCAAGGTCCGCATGCCCGATGGCCGCACGGGCTATTCGCGAGACGGCTCGTTTGACCTCGACGCACAGGGCCAGCTCGTGACGCGGGACGGTTATCTGGTCGATCCCGGCATCACCATTCCGCAGAACGCAAAAAGCGTCTCGGTCAATGCCCAGGGCACGGTGCAGATCACGGTTCCCGGTCAGGCCGCGCCGCAGGATGTGGGCCAGCTCCAGCTGGCGCGCTTCATCAACAAGGTTGGCCTCGAATCCATCGGTGACAACTTCTTCGTCGAGACGGCGGCATCAGGCCCGGCAATCGACGGTGTCGGCGGCGGCGAAGGCTTCGGCACTTTGCAGCAGGGTCACCTTGAAGAAGGCAACGTGAACGCCGTCACCGAGCTGTCATCGCTTATCGCCGCCCAGCGCGCCTACGAGATGAATTCGAAGGTCATCACGGCCAGCGACCAGATGATGTCGGCCACCAGCCAGATGTTCCGCGGTTAAGGAAACTGAACCATGACCACACGCACCCTCATCATTGCGCTTGGCCTTGTGGCCCAGTTCGCCACGCTGGCGCAGGCGCAGACGGCGCCCGCCCGGCAGTCCCAGCGCTCGCCCACCGCGCTGAACGCGCAGCCCGTCATCGTCCAGCGCCCCCAGCTCAAGACCGATGTCACACTCAGCCGCGACATCGTGATGTTTGGCGACCTGATCGCCGGCCTGCGGCCAGCACAGGCCACGCTGCCCGCTTTCCGCGCGCCGGCACTTGGCGAAACCGGCACGATCCAGGCGCATCGCATTGTCGAGGCGGCAGTTGCCAATGGCATTCTGGCTGACAGCGCCGAGATCGACCAGCGCGGCATTGGCCAGGTCATCGTCAGCCGCGCCGCCCGCCGTCTGTCGGCACTGGATATCGAGAATGCTGTGAAGCTTGCGCTGGCCGAGCGGCACAATGTCGATGGCCGCTCGCTCGCCCTCGTCTTTGATGGCGGCGCGCCCAGCCTCGTTGTCGAGCCGGACCTCACCGCCGCGCTCACTGTGCAGGACGTGACCTATGACGCCCGTGCCAAACGCGTGAACGCCGTCATGACCCTGCCCGGCAGCGCCAGCTTGCGGCTGAAACCGGTCCGGATCACCGGCCAGCTGATCGAGACCGTCGATGTCGTGGTCCCCTTGCGCGCCATGGCACGAGGCGAGACGCTTGCAGCTGCCGACATCACGACGGAGCGACGCCCGCGCGAAGGCCTTGGCACTGACATGATTGCCGATATCCCGCTGGCGGTTGGGCGCGTGGCGCGCCGCAGTCTCGCCATTGGCGTGCCCTTGCGCGCGCAGGACATCCAGCGCCAGGAAATCGTCGCACGCGGCGATGTGATCACCATCGTCTATGAGGCGCCCGGTGTGCAGCTCAGCTTGCGCGGGCGCGCCAATGAGGCCGGCGCCATGGGCGACTCTGTGGCGGTGACAAACCCCAACTCGAAGCGCGTGCTGCAAGGCACGGTGACCGGGCCAGGCCGCGTCTCCGTCAACACCACATCCGCCAATCTCGGCCGCGTCGCGGTGGCCCCGTGATCGCCATGAAAAATCCGACACACAGCACCCGGAGCCCAGCCATGACTTCGCAAAAACTGGTCCACATTCCCTGCATCCTCGGCCTTGGCCTGGCCTTGTCCGCCTGCGGCGCTGCTGACAGGCTCGCCAATGTCGGTCGGGCTCCAGTCCTTTCGGCCATCGAGGACTCGACCGCCCAGCCTGGCTACAAGCCAGTGCAGATGCCGATGCCTGCGACCGAACATGCGTCTTTCGCGCCGAACTCGCTCTGGCGCACCGGCTCGCGCGCCTTCTTCAAGGACCAGCGCGCCCGCCAGATCGGCGATCTGGTGACAGTGCGTGTCCGCGTCACTGACCGGGCGCAGCTCGACAACCAGACCAGCCGCAGCCGCAAGAATGGCGAGGGCTTCAGCGCCGAAAATGCTTTCGGTCTGGAGCAGGATGTCGAGAACTTCCTGCCCAAGGGCACCAAGGCAGGCTCGCTGCTGAATGGCCAGTCCAATTCGTCCAGCAACGGCACCGGCTCGATCAAGCGCTCTGAATCGCTGACCACCAATGTCGCTGCCGTCGTCAACCAGGTTCTGCCCAACGGCAACATGGTCATCGAGGGCAAGCAGGAAATCCGCGTCAATTTCGAGGTACGGGAGTTGATCGTCGCTGGCGTGATCCGGCCTGAAGACATCGAGGCCGGCAACGAGATCGACTCAAGCAAGATCGCCCAGGCCCGCATTGCCTATGGCGGGCGCGGCCAGATCACCGATGTGCAGCAGCCGCGATACGGCCAGCAGGTGATGGACATCATCCTGCCATTCTGAACGACCGAAATACCCTTCTTCCCGTTCTGGCAGAACGCTCCCCGCATATCCCTGCCGGAACACCAGATGCTGCTTGCCTCCCGGCAGTGCAGCAGCAGGCCTCAGGACACGCTCCCCGCATACGTCCTGGCCCCGACAAGGCCCCGCGTCTCCCGCGCGGGGCCTTCGTGCGTTTTGCCGTCTGGACAACAAAAAAGGCCTCCCTCGCGGGAAGCCTCGATCATGGCAGCGATGCGCCAGCGGACTAGTCGTCGCGGAAGACGCGCTCGTTGCGCTCGTGCCGCTCCTGCGCCTCCAGCGTCAGGGTGGCGATGGGGCGAGCTTCCAGCCGCTTCAGCGCGATCGGCTCACCGGTTTCCTCGCAAAAGCCGTAGGAGCCATCATCGATGCGAGCGATGGCCGATTCGATCTTCGAGATCAGTTTGCGCTGGCGGTCGCGGGCGCGCAACTCGATGGCGCGGTCGGTCTCGGAGGAGGCGCGGTCCGCCAGATCAGGGTGATTTTCGTTCTCGGTCTGCAGTGCTGTCAGGGTTTCCTTAGCTTCGGCGAGAATGTCTTCCTTCCACGCAACAAGTTTGGAACGGAAATACTCCCGCTGCCGCTCGTTCATGAAATTCTCGTCATCCGAAGGGCGATATTCGGGGTTGAGCAACATCTGCTTTGTCGCAGACGATTTTTTGCCCGTTTTGCTGGTGGGACGCTGCATCAGACTCACTCTCCATCAACACGAATTTGCGCGCTTATAGCGCCGCGCCGTGTGGCCATCAATCCGGATTTCGGCACATTCTTGTGATTGAGCGCACGGCAATGTCCTAAAGATTTCAATTGACTGCGCATATCGGCGGCAGAAGGCCGAATTCAGGGCGCTTTGACCGGTTTCAAGCGGCCCATCGCCGCAGCGATATCGGCCTCCGTCAGGCGTGCGACGGGTCCACGAAAGTGAATCTGGTCAAAAAAGAACCCAGGCTCCTGCAAGGCGGGATGAGGCAGTGACCAGTCCACAAGAACGCGATCTGGGGCGGCAGCAGCCAGCGCCGCCATGGCGGATCGGCAGGCCTCGAAAGTGTCGGCGTCCTCCGTGCCTGGCAAAGGCAGCAGTGTGTGAAAAACCGGAGGGCGCAGCAGGACAACCCGTTGCCGCCCCGGCCTGGCTTCAAGCGCCAGCGACAGCGCTTCAAACGCAGGAAACCGGCCTGTTGCGTTCGCCACGCTGGCGCGGCCGCGAACATGCAGGGCTGCGCGTTTTGCGGGATCTGCCAGAGCGCTCTGCAGGGCCAGGTCAGTCTCGTTTTCCCAATAGCCGTCGGCGCGTGCCCGCGGAGGGTTGTTTTTCACGAGATAGTTGATGCGGTGCCAACTCTGTTCCAGCGCATCGAACCTGATCAAGCCGCGCAGATATGCTGGCCACGCCGCCTCATAGAGCCAGAACGGGAATGGCTTGTCATGCGTGAGCTCTTCTTCGGGTGCACACCAGTCGCGATCAAGCCCGATCACAAGCGCCGTGTCCTGCCCCTGCCGGTGCCGCAGGAACCAGTCGATCAGCACAAGCGTCTCGCGCGGCTTGGTGCCAGGCACGAAAAGCGACACGAATGACCAGCCTGTTGCCTCGCCCAGCAGATCGGGGCGCAGGCTCTGCATGCGGGAGTTCCCGAAAATCGCCGCGTTGAACTGCAGGTCACGGCCACGGCTGGCATTTGCTGTGCGCGGGCCCTGCGGGCGTATGCCTGGCTTGTCGAGGAAACCGGTGATCCCAAGAAACGCGGGCCGCCCCCTGTCATAGGGGTCAAGCGCGATCATCAGCACCACTATCGTTGACAGCAACGCAAGGCTGCCGCCAGCAAACACGGCCACAAAACGGCGCCAACCTGCCCTCTCAGAACTGGAAATAGATGAACTCATAGTTCTGGTCGTCACCGATCTTGAACAGGATAAGCACAAATGCGAGAGCGAAAACTGCAGCCAACCAAGGTCTTGGCGGCACCTTGTGCACCATTGCCCAGGCGGTCGGTCCGATCAGCGCAACGAGCGCAGCCAGCGCAATGGCCCGCCATTTGAACCCACTGCCAACCGGCGCCAGGCCCAGCAGGCCCTTGTAGATCGCCAGGGCTGCATCGAAGCTGGTGGCCCGGAACAGCACCCAGCACATCGCAACGAACAGGAAGGTCAGTGCCCAGCCCAGCCCGTTCGGCATGGGCCAGCCCTGCCTGCGCCACAACACGACGACACACAGCCCGACGCCATGGGCCGCGCCCCAGGCCACGAATGTCAGTCCCGCGCCATGCCACAGCCCACCCAGCACCATGGTGGCGAACAGCGCCCAGATCTGCACCGGCAGCCCGGCGCGCGAACCGCCGAGCGGGATGTAGAGATAATCCCGCAGAAAACGCGACAGCGTCATGTGCCAGCGCCGCCAGAAATCCTGCAGGCTGGCCGCGCGATAAGGCGCCTCGAAATTGGGGGGCAGCAGCACGCCAAACAGCAGGGCGATGCCCAGCGCCATGTCGGTGTAGCCCGAGAAGTCGAAATAGATCTGGAAGGTGAAGGCCAGCGTGCCCTGCCAGGCCTCGACCATCGTGATGATCTTTCCCTCCGCCGCCGCTTTGAAGACGGGATTGGCATATTCAGCCAACGGGTCGCCGATCAGCACCTTCTTGATGAGCCCTGCGACAAGCAGCATCAGCCCGCGCGCCACCCGCTCCATCGCGTCGGGACGCAGATAAGGCCGCTCGTCGAACTGGTGCATGATCTCGCGCCAGCGCACCAGCGGCCCCGCCAGCACCTGCGGGAAGAAAGCAATGTAGAGCGCATAGCGCACGAGATCGAAGCGCGGCGCCTCGCCCCGGCGAAGATCGGTCAGATACATCACATGATGGAAAGTGAAGAAGGAGATGCCGAGCGGCAGGGCAAGCTCGAACTTCGGCGGATTCAATCCCGGAACAAATGCCGCCAGATCGCTGAAGAAATTGGCATATTTGAACAACGCCAGCACGGCGATGTTCATGACGATGGCCAAAGTGATGAGCACGCCCTGCCTTGTGCGCACGAAAACCTCGGCCAGCCACCAGTTGAGCCCGATGGAGAGCGCCATCAGCGGCACAAAGCGCCAGTCCCAATAGCCATAAAAGGCAAAGGACAGCACGACCAGCAGCGGCAGCCGCCAGCCCGGCACAAACCGCTCCGCCAGCCAATGCAGCAGCAATGCGGCAGGCAGGAAAGCCAGCAGGAAGGCGAAGGAGTTGAAGAGCATGCGGCGACCAGAGAAGCGACGCCTGACGCCCTAGCGCGTTGAAGCGTCTCCGTCAGCAGGTTTTTGCCTCAGTGCAGGCGCATGGCCTCGTAAGGTTCAGTGTCGCCGAACAAACCTGTTGCTCGCAGCGCATTTCGGCTAGGCTGGGAACACTGTCGAGTGTCCGCAGGATTTGCAGATAATGCCCGATGACATCGTCAAAGGCCCGGCGTCTTATTTTCCTTCGATCGAGAAGAAATACGGTCGTCCGATTTCTGAATGGAAACAGATTGTTCGCGCTGCGCTTCCAGCGAGGCACGGGGATCTCGTCGCCATGTTGAAAGAGAGGCACGGGATGGGCCACGGGCACGCCAATGCCATTGTTGCCCATACAATCGCTGAGAAAGATCACTGAGTTGTGCCTTTGCCCAGGCTTCCGGTGAAGGCGTGCTTGTTGCCGCAAGGCGCTCCCAAACGTGGGGTTTCTCGCGCGCGATGAACAAGGCAGCATGGCTTGGCTTGAAGTCTGCTCCCGAGAATGCCTAGTCTCCCCTCATGATAACCAAAACCACCCCCCTCGCCCTCGTCACTGGCGGCACAGGCGGCATTGGCGCTGGCGCGGCACTCGCGCTGGCCAAGGCCGGATATGACGTCATCGC
>JANMMX010000371.1:0-8763 GCA_031373605.1 Allobosea sp.
AAGACGCGCAACCGCTGCACTCGGCGGCAACGAGAAATCGCGGGATCGCCACACCGCGCGCGGCAAGCTGCTGCCGCGTGAGCGCGTGCTGCGCCTGCTCGATCAGGGTTCGGCCTTTCTCGAAGTCGGCTCGCTCGCCGCGTTTGGCCTGTACGAGGGCGATGTGCATGGCGCGGGCATGATTGCCGGCATTGGCCGCGTCTCGGGCCGCGAGGTCATGGTGGTGTGCAATGACGCCACCATCAAGGGCGGCACTTATTATCCGATGACCGTGAAGAAGCATCTGCGCGCGCAGGAGATCGCCCGCGAAAACCGGTTGCCTTGCGTCTATCTGGTCGATTCGGGCGGCGCCAACCTGCCGCACCAGACCGATGTCTTTCCTGATCGCGAGCATTTCGGGCGCATTTTCTACAATCAGGCGACGCTGTCATCCGAAGGCATCCCGCAGATTGCGGTGGTGATGGGCTCCTGCACGGCCGGCGGCGCCTATGTGCCGGCCATGTCGGACGAGACGATCATAGTCGCCAAGCAGGGCACGATCTTTCTGGGCGGCCCGCCGCTAGTCAAGGCCGCCACCGGCGAGGTGGTGACGGCCGAGGATCTGGGCGGGGCGGACGTCCACACGCGCCTGTCAGGCGTGGCTGACCATCAGGCGGCGGATGACGCCCACGCGCTGGCGCTCGCGCGCCGCATTGTCGGCACGCTGAACACCCGCAAGGACATCGACATCGACATTCACGAGTCCCGCGAGCCGCTCTATGACGTCTCCGAGCTGGAAGCCGTGGTGCCGACGGACCTGAAGAAGCAGTACGACATCCGTGAGGTGATCGCGCGGCTGGTGGACGGTTCCGAATTCGACGAGTTCAAGGCGCTCTATGGCACCACGCTGGTCACAGGCTTTGCCCGCCTGCACGGCATGCCCATCGGCATCATCGCCAACAACGGCATCCTGTTCTCCGAAAGTGCGCAGAAGGGCGCGCATTTCATCGAGTTGTGCTGCCAGCGCCGCATCCCGCTGCTGTTCCTGCAAAACATCACCGGTTTCATGGTGGGGCGCGAATTCGAGACCAAGGGCATCGCCAAGGATGGCGCCAAGCTGGTGACGGCTGTCGCTTGCGCCAAAGTGCCCAAGATCACGCTGTTGACGGGCGGTTCTTTCGGGGCCGGCAATTACGGCATGTGCGGGCGCGCCTATTCGCCGCGTTTCCTGTTTTCCTGGCCCAATTCACGCATCAGCGTCATGGGCGGCGAGCAGGCCGCCAGCGTGCTGGCAACAGTGCGCCGCGACAACATCGAAGCCGATGGCAAGGCCTGGAGCGCGGAAGACGAAGAGGCCTTCAAGGCCCCGATCCGCGCGAAATATGAGGAAGAAGGCTCGCCCTACCACGCGACCGCGCGCCTCTGGGATGACGGCATCATCCTGCCATCCGAGACCCGCCGCGTGCTGGCGCTCGCCTTCTCCGCCTGCCTGAACGCGGCCGTGCCGGACACGAAATTCGGTGTGTTCCGGATGTGAGGATTGCGTCGGGTGATATTGCTCACCGTGAACGATGGGTCGCGTCGTCACAACAATGTCACAAGCCACCCACCGACAAATGCGCGCATTCGCTTGAAAGCGGGCGTGAGACACTCCACTCTAACCAGAACGGTGTGAATCGCTCGCCTTGTTCCGGGAGCGCGCACGGTGCCTTTGCCGCAATTCGGTCTGGGCCACATCATTTGTCGTCTGCTGCCCAATGGGGGCGGGCGCCGGATGCAACATGAAGGACTGTTGTGATGACTGCTGCAAAAACCCGCGCGCCGCTTGTCCCTGGCTCTTCCGGAATTTACCCGGTCTTGCCGCTGCGCGACATCGTCGTGTTTCCGCACATGATCGTGCCGCTCTTTGTCGGCCGCGAGAAATCCATTCGTGCACTGGAGGAGGTGGCCAAGTCTGATGGCCTGATCCTGCTCGCCACGCAGAAGAATGCTGCCGATGATGATCCGGCGGTCGCCGATATTTTCGAGATCGGCACGCTCGCCAGCGTCCTGCAACTGCTGAAATTGCCCGATGGCACAGTGAAGGTGCTGGTCGAGGGCGTGGGCCGCGCCAAGGCCAAGCGCTTCATTGCCGAGGAGGCCTTCTATCAGGCTGAAGCCACGGCGATGGCGGAAGAGGTCGGCAAGAAGGTCGAGATGGAGGCCATGTCCCGCTCGGTCGTCAGCGAGTTCGAGAACTATGTGAAGCTGAACAAGAAGATCTCGCCCGAGGTTGTCGCTGCTGTGACGCAGCTCGATGAGCCGTCGAAGCTGGCGGACACGGTGGCCTCGCATCTGGCCGTCAAGATCGCTGACAAGCAGGATGTGCTTGAACTGGTCAACATTGCGCACCGGCTGGAAAAGGTGCTCTCGCTGATGGAAAGCGAGATTTCCGTGCTTCAGGTCGAAAAGCGCATCCGCTCGCGCGTCAAGCGCCAGATGGAGAAGACCCAGCGCGAGTATTATCTCAACGAGCAGATGAAGGCGATCCAGAAGGAACTGGGCGACAACGAGGAAGGCAAGGACGAGATTGCCGAACTCGAGGAGCGGATTGCAGCCACCAAGCTGACAAAGGAAGCGCGCGACAAGGCCATTGCCGAGGTCAAGAAGCTTCGGCAGATGTCGCCCATGTCGGCGGAAGCGACCGTCGTGCGCAACTATCTTGACTGGATGCTCGGCATTCCCTGGGGCAAGAAGTCCAAGATCAAGAAGGACCTGAAGGCCGCCCAGGGTCTGCTCGATGACGATCATTTCGGGCTGGACAAGGTCAAGGATCGCATCGTCGAATATCTCGCCGTGCAGCAGCGCGCCAACAAGCTGACGGGGCCGATCCTCTGCCTTGTCGGCCCTCCCGGTGTCGGCAAGACCTCACTCGGCAAGTCGATCGCCAAGGCGACGGGTCGCGAATTCGTGCGCATGTCGCTTGGCGGCGTGCGGGACGAGGCCGAGATCCGAGGCCACCGCCGCACCTATATCGGCTCCATGCCCGGCAAGATCATCCAGTCGATGAAGAAGGCCAAGACCAGCAACCCGCTGATCCTGCTCGATGAAATCGACAAGATGGGCATGGACTTCCGCGGCGATCCCTCAGCGGCCCTGCTGGAGGTGCTGGATCCCGAGCAGAACTCGACCTTCAACGACCACTATCTCGAAGTGGACTATGACCTGTCGAACGCCATGTTCGTGACCACGGCCAACACGCTCAACATCCCGCCGGCCCTGCTGGATCGGATGGAAGTGATCCGCATTGCCGGCTACACCGAGGACGAGAAGGCCGAGATCGCGCGCAAGCATCTGATCCCGAATGCCATCAAGAAGCATGGCCTCGACTCGAAAGAATGGTCCATCGACGCGGAAGCGCTGATGATGCTCATTCGCCGTTACACACGCGAAGCAGGCGTGCGCAATCTCGAGCGCGAGATTTCCAACACGATCCGCAAGGCCGTGAAGGACATTCTCCTGTCGAAGAAGAAGAAGGTCACGGTGACCAACAAGGTGCTTGAGGACTATCTCGGGCCACCACGTTATCGCTATGGCGAGGCCGAGACAGAGGACCAGATCGGCGCCGTCACCGGGCTGGCCTGGACGGAAGTGGGTGGTGAGCTTCTCACCATCGAAGGCGTCATCATGCCCGGCAAGGGCAAGATGACTGTCACCGGCAACCTCAAGGACGTGATGAAGGAATCGATCTCGGCAGCGGCATCCTATGTCCGCTCGCGCGCTGTCGATTTCGGCATCGAGCCACCGCTGTTCGACCGTCGCGACATCCATGTGCATGTGCCGGAAGGCGCGACGCCCAAGGATGGTCCCTCAGCCGGCATCGCGATGGCCACGGCCATCGTCTCGATCCTGACCTCGATCCCGATCCGGCGCGACATTGCCATGACCGGCGAGGTGACGCTCAGGGGCCGGGTTCTGCCGATTGGCGGCTTGAAGGAGAAGCTGCTGGCGGCTCTGCGCGGCGGCATCAAGACAGTGCTGATCCCGGAAGAGAATGCCAAGGACCTGGTCGATATTCCTGACACAGTGAAGAACGGCCTGGACATCATCCCGGTCTCGCGCATGGACCAGGTGCTGCAGCACGCGCTGATCCGCCAGCCGGTGCCCATCGTCTGGGAAGAGACTTTGCCACCGGTTGCGCCCAAGGGTGCAGAAGAGACGCCAGGCCTCGTTGCGCATTGAGCGTGTCGCCGCAAAACAAGGCCGCCGGGTCACTCCGGCGGCTTTTTTGTTTCCGCGAAACGCCAGTTGAAGTTCTGATGATCTTGCGTCCTGCCATTTGTTCCGATTAATGCAGGGTCCCGAAAGGGCGATTAGCTCAGTTGGTAGAGCGCCTGCTTTACACGCAGGATGTCGGCGGTTCGAGCCCGTCATCGCCCACCAGGCCTCTCACGAATCCGTGCTGCGGCGCTTCGCGCGGTTGCCAAGCGGTGTTTGCGCAGCCAGTCTGATCGCATGAAACAGGTCCAGCACCGCCACCCCGCTCGCCGACTGGCGCAGGTTTTTGCGCTCGTCCTCGCGGTTTTCGCATGGTCGCAGGCCAGTCCGGCAGACGCGATGACGTTTTCGCTGACGCGGATCGAAGGGCCGGGATTCTGCAAGCCTGCTTGTCCGCTGGTGATTGTGGCCAGCGGCCAGATCACCAACAGTTCGCCGCAGGAATTCGTCAATTTCCTGAAGGCGGTGCCGGACATCAGCCGCATCCGCAGCGCGGTGATGCTCAATTCGCCCGGCGGCAATGTCGTTGGTGCGCTCGTGCTGGGGCTGGTCTGGAAGGAAATGAACATCGCGGCCTATGTCGCGCAGCCTGTCAGTGACAGCAGCGGCGTTTCGCGCCAGCTGCGGCCGGGGCGGTGTTTTTCGGCCTGCGCCTATGCGCTGCTAGGTGCACGCTCTCGTGTCATTCCTGAAGGCAGCCAGGTGGGGATCCACCGCATGCATGTGTTTCAGGCCCCGCGCGATCCGGCCGAAGGCGGCTTCCAGTCGCCATACGTCTTTGCGCCCAACAACCACGTGGAAGTCTTGCGCCGCTATGTCGCAACTGTTGGCGCCAGCCCCCGCGTCGTTGATCTGGCTGAAGCTGTGGGGCCAGAATCGATCAAGATTCTCACAGCTGACGAAATGCGCGCATTGAAGGTCTCGACAGCAGCGCCGGGTGGATCAAAAGCCAAAGCCAGATCGCGGCCAGAACGGCAAAACACATCGCAGTGAGACAGTTCTGTGTTCAAGCGGCAATTGCGTGCTTGACCTGCCCAGCACGCACGTCTATCCAGCCGCTTCCGGCACAGCGTTCATCGCCTGTCGGCAGAAATGCGCGGGCGTAGCTCAGTTGGTTAGAGTGCCGGCCTGTCACGCCGGAGGTCGCGGGTTCGAGCCCCGTCGCCCGCGCCATTTCTCTGAAAATGTCTGATCGCCTGTTGGCGAGCGTTCTTCAGCTCATCGCGGCCAGCGCATCGACAGCTTTCGAATAGCCCTGCGCCGCAGACTTGCGCATCAGTTCAAGCGCTGCAGCCGGGTCGCTTGGCACGCCATCCCCTCCGGCCATCATGCGTGACAGGCGATACTGGGCGCCCGGATCATTGCGCTCCGCAGCCATGGCATACCATTTTGCCGCGAGCGCGTGGTCGGGCGCGACATCGTCGCATTCCTGGTACGCGAGCCCCATGTGATATTGCATGCGAGCGTTGCCCGTCTCGGCCACTTCGCGCATGAGCTGCAACCCTTTGTCCACGTCTTTCGCAGTTCCACTGCCGCGCAGCAGGCACAGTCCAACCTCGCCTTTTGGTGCCGCGAGACCTTGATCTGCAGCGCGCTGGTACCATACGAACGCCTTGGACATGTCAAAGTCGACACCGTCACCGCCGTGATAGCAGCAGGCCAGTTCGAACTGCGCCCAGGCATGCCCGCCTTCGGCTGCTTTCAGGAACCAGGCATAAGCCTGTCTCGGGTTGGGCTGGCCCGAGAGCCCCGCTTGATAGATGAGGCCAATCGCAAACTGGGCATGGGCGTGGCCTTTGCTGGCGGCCCGACGATACTGCTCCATCGCAGCCATACGGTCGACAGCACACCCGCGCCCCTCTTCGAGACAGCGTCCGACATTGTATATGCCGTCAGCGTTATCCTGTTCAGCAGCGACGCGGAACCAGCGCAAGGCTTCCACATCATCCGCTGCAACGCCGTCGCCATAACGGTAACGGTTGGCTACCATGCACTGGGCATCGGCATCGCCGCTCTCGGCGGCTTTCAGGAACCAGCCAAAGGCTTTTTCCGGATCCTCCTCGACACCTTCGCCCCGCGCATACATCGCACCCAGGACGTATTGGGCAATCATATGGCCTTGCTCGGCCGCACGCTCGAACCATTGGGCTGCCTCGGCCAGGTTTTGCGGGACGCCAAGGCCTTCGCGCAGGCAGTCTGCATAACGATACTGGGCGATCATGCTGCCATTCCTGGCGGCTCTCTCATACCAAAGCGCGGATCGAACGAGATCGACCTCGACGCCGGCGCCACGTTGGTATTGTTCTGCAATCGCAGATTGAGCATTGACATGGCCTGCTTCAGCAGCCTTCTCGAGCCACTTTGCAGCTTCAGCGTAATCCTGCGCTATTCCTGTTCCTTGGAGATAGTTCAAGCCAAGAAAAAAGCAGGCTTGCAGGTTTCCGCTCTCGCCCGCCTTTCGGTAAAGCGTGTTGGCCATCGTCAGGTCCTTGTCCACGCCTTGCCCTTCTTCATAGCAAAGGCCAAGCCTGCAGATTGCGCTCGCGTGATTTTGGTCAGACGCCTTTTTCAGCCAATAGACGCACCGAGCATCATCTCGCGTAACGCCGATGCCCTGGGCGTACATTGATCCCAGGCACCATTGTGCATTTGCCTCCCCGGCATGGGCATCATGCCACCATGCGAGCTGGTCTTCATCCAGCCCGGGCGGCGGGACATCCGAATAGATCGGGGCTTCTGGACGCTGTGCGCTTGGCGCGGGAACGGCATCGCCGCTCGTTTTTGTTCTCAACGTGCGTCTAACGCTGCCGGCAAGATCTTCCAGCCAGAGCCGCACCTCGCGGGAATCGGGATCGCGCGAGCGGCGATGCTCGCGGAAATCGGCGAACTGGCGCGTCCGGAGCACATCGAGCGTTTCGATGTCATGGCACTCGGTGTCATGCACATCTTCGATATTGATATAGTGGATCGGAAAAATCAGGTCAGTCCGCCCCATGTTTTTTTCACGCTGGCGGAAAATCTGAAGCTCCTTGGCGCACCATTCGCTTTTCAAAAGCCTCGGCGTCACGATCGGCACAAAGAAAGTAGCGCGGTTCAGTGCCTCATGGATTTTCGCGAACCAGTCCGCGCCATAGTCAATGGCCGTGACATCTTGCCAGATCTTCACCTCGACGCCGTAAAGCAACTTGAGTTGCTTGCCGAAGATAACGCGGAGTTTGCTCAGATCGCCGTCGGAGTTTTCATCGTCGTGCCGGGCATATGACCAGAAACCAATGGGCTCGAGCATGTTGGTTCCTTTGTGAGCCTGCCATCTTGGGCCTTATTCATGCCATCGCCATGAGCGAGGCCGCAAGAGGCGTGCAATCAGGCGGATGAGCCGTGTATCTGATCGTGCATGACGGGCATCACCAGCTGCGGCGCGGCCCCGTGTCGACATGGATCAGGCCGTTCCAGTAGACCTTGTTGCCGCCGGTTTCGGGGAGGGTGCGCACAAAGTTCAGCACCTCGCGCGGGCGCACGCCAGGCACGCGGAAATCCACGGCCTCGCACCGACGGTGATAGGAATTGCGCCGCGCGCGCCAGGCCGGCCGCCAGGTTGACGTGACCTTCACCGATCCGAAGCGTGAGACCACCTTCCCCAGGATGCTTTTCAGCACAGCCGGCAGGCAGGTGATGGACGTTCCGGGGTCGGTCGAGATGCCGGAGCGTTCTGGCTTTTCGTTCGGATCAAAAATCGGCTCGGCGCGCGGGTTCAGTCCGCGCGGGAAACGCGGCGCGTCTTCATCATCTTCCTCGTCCGTGTCTGCCTTCTTGTCTTTGCGCAGATTGATCTTCGGGTCGTCAGCTTTCGCCCCAGCGTCTTTCCCGGTTGCTGGCGGAACTGGGGTGATCGCGGGCTTGGCGTCCGGCACGGGTGTCACGGGCACAGCTGGACGCGTGCCAGCCTTGGGGAGATCGAGATCGAACGGTCGCTGTGGCGGCGTGGGTGTCAGTGTCGGGGTTTGTGCAAAGCCTGCCAGTGGCCACAGCAGTGCTGCGATCAGCAGCCAAGCCGCAACCAGCCGCATGGAGTGCACGGGGGCAGGCACCGACAGCATCGTGTTCAGGGCACTTGCGGCGGCAGAAAGAGCGCACGCATTTCGGCGCCAATCAGCATGACGTCCGGTGTCTTGCTGCAAAGCGCGCCCATTGTCTCGGGCAGGCTTGCCATTACAGTCGGATTGATGCGCGGGCGAGAGGCCTGCCCTGCGAAGTAGCCCGCCAGCCAGACAGTCAACTGGTCCTTGTCCCTGGCGGGCAATGTCTGGAAGACAGCGCAGGTGGCATTTGTCAGGTCGCTGGTGCCTGCTTGCGCATGGGCCGACGGTGATGACAGCAAGACTGCAAAAGCAGCCAGCACGGCAAAACCAGATGGAGTGTCGCGTTTCAGCATGGTGGATTCCGGAGACGGTTCTGATTCTCTAGCATGCTGCCAATCTTGTCGCAGAATTTGCTGCAACGGAAGCAAGTGCCCGGTTCATTCACAAA
>JANMMX010000381.1:0-12452 GCA_031373605.1 Allobosea sp.
CGCGAGGCGCGCGCATTGTTGCCTGCCGAGGCGCGACAGGTGCCGGTTGCCGCCAAGGCTGATGCCAGCGAGGCGCCGTTGCTGAGCGTGCGCGGCCTGACCAAACGCTATGGCACCCGCAGCGGCAGCTGGTTTGGCTCGGACACAACAGGCGGCCTGCTAGCTGTCGACAATGTCGACTTCGACATCCGGCGCGGCGAGTGCCTGGGCCTCGTCGGCGAAAGCGGCTGTGGCAAGACGACTGTCAGCAAGCTGATCATGCGCGCGGTCTCGCCAACGTCGGGCACCGCGATTTTTCGCAAGGACGGCAGCGAAACCGATGTGTTCAAGTTGTCTGGCGAGGCACTGCGGCGCTTCCGTCCGCGCATGCAGATGGTCTTCCAGGACCCGGTATCGTCGCTGTCGCCACGCATGACGGTGCTCGACATCCTGCGCGAGCCTCTCGACATTCATGGCATCGGGTCCGTCGACGAGCGCAACCAGAAGGTTGCACGCCAGATGGAGTCCGTTGGCCTCGATCCGCGTTTCATGAGCCGCTATCCGCACAGCTTTTCCGGTGGCCAGCGCCAGCGCATCGGCATCGCGCGGGCGCTGGCACTGTCGCCTGATCTCATGGTCTGCGATGAGCCGGTCTCTGCGCTCGATGTGTCCGTGCAGGCACAGGTTCTCAACCTGCTCAAGGATTTGCAGGCCGAGCGTGGGCTCACATACCTGTTCATTTCCCACAACCTCGCGGTTGTGAACTACATGGCCGACCGCATCGCGGTTATGGCGAATGGCAGGATCGTCGAGATGGCCCCGCGTCACCTGCTGTTCTCGCGACCCGTGCATGTCTACACCCGCTCGTTGCTGAAAGCGGTGCCCTATGCCGATCTCGACCGGCCGCTCGATTTCGAGATGCCATCGCTTCAGGGTGCATCCGACATGAGCCAGTGGGGCGCAGCCTTCAGGCCAGGCGATGGCGCTGCAGGCAACCTCGCCGTTCTTGATCTGGGAGACGGCCATCAGGTGCTGGCCAATCCTGCCGTCGACATCAGGGAGTTGGTGGCGTGAGGGCTTCAGCGAGGGCTTTTCTGATCGTGGCGCTGGCCTTGGCAGGCGCTGGCTTGCGACCGCAACCTGCGCTGGCAACAGAGGCCGGGCCTGTCGAGCCCCCGATCCTTGCCGAAGCCGTGAAGGCGGGGACGTTGCCGCCCATGGCCGAGCGCCTGCCACGCACCCCGCGCGTGATCGACCTGACAGCCATGGCGCGCGAGAATGGTGTCCCCGGCGGCGAACTTCGCATGCTGATGGCGGATCAGCGCGACCTGAGGATGATGACGGTCTACGGCTATTCGCGACTTGTCGTTTTCAACGCGAGGCAGGAACTGGTCCCCGACATTCTCGAACGGGTCGATGTCAGTGAAGGGCGAAGCTTCACACTTGTCCTGCGCGAAGGCCATCGCTGGTCCGATGGGGTGCCCTTCAGTGCCGATGATTTCCGCTATTGGTGGGAGGATGTCGCCAACAACAAGCGCCTGAATCCCGGCGGCCCCGCGATGGCCATGGTGCCTGATGGGAACCGCCCGGTTTTCGAGGTGATCGACCAGCGCACGGTGCGCTACACTTGGCCTGTTCCCAACCCGTCCTTCCTGCCGGCGCTCGCGGGTGCCAATCCGCTCTACATCCAGATGCCGGCCCATTACATGAAGCAGTTTCATGAGCGCCATGCGGATGCTGCGACCTTGCAAGGCATGGTGAAGGCTGCCCGCGTCCGGGATTGGGGCGCGTTGCACGAGCAGAAATCGCGCCAGTATCGCCCGGAAAACCCGGCTCTGCCGACGCTCGATGCCTGGCGCAATCTCGATGCGCCGCCAGCGCAACGCTTCGTTTTCGAGCGCAATCCGTACTATCACCGGGTCGACGGGCGCGGGCAGCAACTGCCCTATATCGACCGGGTCGTGATCAACACCGCCACGGCCCAGCTGATTGCAGCCAAGACCGGTGCGGGCGACAGCGACCTGCAGGCTCGCTACCTGCGCTTTGACAACTACACATTCCTCAAGAACGCCGAGAAGCGGCAGAACTTCAACGTCTATCTCTGGAAACGCGCCGATGGCGCCAGCCTTGCGTTGTATCCCAACCTGAATGCCGCTGATCTGGTCTGGCGCAGCCTGCTGCGCGACAAGCGCGTCAGGCAGGCCATGTCGGTTGCGATAAACCGCAAGGACATCAACAACGTCATCTTCTACGGCCTCGCCAAGGAAGGCGCCAACACGCTGATCGAGGGCAGCCCGATGTTCGATGCGGCTTTCCAGAAGGCCTATGCCGGGTTTGATCAAGCGCTGGCCAACAGGCTTCTCGATGAGGCTGGACTGAACAAGCGGGACTGGGACGGTGTGCGCCTGCTGCCTGATGGCCGCCGCGCCGAGATCACGATTGAGACTGCTGGCGAAAGCACCGAGGAAACGGACAGCATCGAGCTGATTGTCGAGAACTTCCGCGAGGTTGGCATCCGCCTGTTCGCGCGGTCTTCGCAGCGCGAACTGTTCCGCCGGCGTGTGCTGGTGGGCGATGTGCTGCTGTCCCTGTCATCTGGCCTCGACAATGGCATCCCAGGGCCAGAGATGGAGCCTGACGGGCTGGCGCCGACAATGTTCGGACAATATCAGTGGCCGGCTTTTGGCAACTATTTCGAAACGCGCGGCAAGGACGGCGTACCCGTCGACATGCCGGAAGTGGCGCAGCTGGCAGCGTTGCACCGGGCATGGCAGAGGACGACCACCAGTGCCGAGCGTGCCGAGATATGGCACAAGATGCTCGCCATCCACGCCGAGAACGTCTTCACGATCGGACTGATCAACAGCACATTCCAGCCTGTTGTCGCCACGAAGCGGCTGCGAAACGTGCCGGAAAAAGGCTGGTTCTCGTTCGAGCCGGGGGCCTTTTTCGGAGTTCACATGCCGGATACGTTCTGGCTAGCCGACACTGCAGGGAAGTAGCGCCATGCTCCTCCGTTACGTTGTACGCCGGATCTTCCTGATGGTGCCGACCCTGCTGATCGCCAGCGCGCTGATCTTCACAGTCATGCAGCTTCCGCCGGGCGATTTCTTCCAGACCTATGTGGCCGAGATGCAGGCTCAGGGCGAAAAGGCCGACCTGAGCCGCCTCGAGTTCCTCAAGGCCGAGTATCATCTCGACCGCCCGCCGGTTGAGCGCTATTTCTATTGGCTCGCCGATTTCGTGCGTGGGGATTTCGGCTACTCTTTCGAATATGAGCTGCCGGTCAAGGCGATCATCGGCGACCGGCTCCTGTTGACCATGGTCTTGTCAGTCCTGACAATCCTTTTCACCTGGGCTGTCGCATTCCCGATTGGCATCTATTCGGCCACCCACCAGTACAGCTGGGGCGATTACGGGCTGACATTCCTTGGCCTGCTTGGCCTTGCCGTGCCGCACTTCCTGCTAGCGCTGATCGTGATGTATTTCGCCAATGTCTGGCTAGGCCTGCAGATCGGCGGGCTGATGGCGCCTGAGTATCTCAATGCGCCGATGAGCTGGGCCAAGTTCGGCTCCATAATGCAGCACATCTGGCTTCCCGTGGTGGTGATCGGCGTCACCGGCACTGGCGGCATGATCCGCGCCGTGCGCGCCAATCTGCTGGATGAGCTGGACAAGCAATACGTCACGACCGCCCGTGCCAAAGGCCTGTCCCCGAGAAAGGCCCTGTTGAAATATCCCTTCCGGATGTCGCTCAACTTCTTCATTTCGGACATAGGCAGCGTTTTGCCGACGGTCGTTTCCGGTGCCGAAATCGTCGCGATTGTTCTGTCATTGCCGACGACCGGCCCGCTTCTCGTCAGGGCCCTTCAGGCGCAGGACATGTATCTCGCCGGATCATTTCTGATGTTCCTCGCCGTGCTGACGGTCATCGGTGTGCTAATCTCCGACATTGCGCTGGCTTTCCTTGATCCGCGCGTGCGCCTTCAGAGCGGGCAGACCAAATGAGCCTGCCTGCAGCAACAAAGCCTGAAACCGATCTCATGGGGCTGCCTGGTCCGGGCCAGCCATTGCCGCATTTTGTGTCTTCAGCGCCGTTTGATGCACTTTCCGTCACGCGGATGACGCCCGAGCAGGAGAGGGCGGCGCTGGCCTCGCAATGGCGGCTAATGTGGCTCAAATTCAAGCGCCACAGGCTGGCCGTGATCTCGGCCGGTATCCTGATCGTGGCCTATCTGATCGCGCTCTTCTGCGAGTTTGTCGCGCCCTACGAAAGCCAAACGCGCAATACCGAGTATGTGCGCGCGCCGCCACAGGCCATCCACATGTTCCATGAGGGCCGCTTCGTCGGTCCATTCGTCTATGGCCAGAGCTACAGCCTGAACATGGACAACCTCAAGCGGGACTATGTGGCAGACACGACCAAGCCGCAGCCCCTGCGCTTCCTTTGCCGTGGTGATCCCTATGTCATGTGGGGCCTGTTTCAGGCTGATCGGCATCTGTTCTGCCCTGCCGAAGGCGCGAAGGTCTTCATCATGGGCACGGACCGGCTGGGCCGCGACATGTTCTCGCGCATTGTCTATGGCGCTCGAATCTCATTGACCATCGGCATTCTCGGCATCTCGGTGAGTTTCATCCTCGGCATCATCATCGGGGGCCTCGCAGGCTATTATGGCGGCCTGTTTGATCTTGTGACGCAGCGCATCATCGAGGTGGTGCAATCCTTGCCGCATATCCCGCTCTGGATGGCGCTGGCATCGGTGATGCCGCCGTCCTGGAGCCCGATTCTGATCTATTTTGGCATTACGGTCATTCTCGGCCTGATGGACTGGACCGGGCTGGCACGCGCGGTGCGCTCAAAACTGCTGGCACTGCGTGAAGAAGACTATGTCCTGTCGGCCCAATTGATGGGTGCGCGCACGCCCCGCATTGTCGGGCGGCATCTGGTGCCGGGGTTCATGAGCCATCTGATCGCCAAGGCCACGGTTGCCATCCCCGGCATGATCCTTGGCGAGACGGCCTTGTCCTTCCTCGGGCTTGGCTTGCGTGCACCGATCACCTCATGGGGCGTGATGCTCAACGAGGCGCAGAACATCAATGTCGTGGCACTTTATCCCTGGCTGATGATGCCCGTTGCACCTGTGATCATCGTGATCCTCGCCTTCAACTTCCTTGGCGATGGCTTGCGCGATGCGGCGGACCCCTACCGCTAGGCGAGGATGCCGCTGGCCTCGCGAGAAATGCAGGCATCCGGGCATGCGCGCGGCGTCAGGTAAGGGCGTCGGTTGCCGGCACCCAGCGCGCGGCCGGATGGCTGGCGATCAGCTCGCCGAGTTGTTCGAGCACTGACCAGGTCACTTCGTCATGGTCGAGGTGGTGCGCCAGCAGGCCGACGGGCGCCGTGTCACCCAGACGGGAAGACGCCAGCGTCGAGGCCAGTTCGCTCGCGACCCAGGCCAGGCTGCGCCCCATGCGCCCGCCTCGCCAGTCGATCAGATCAACCTGGCAGTTGCGCTGGGCGAGCCCCGCTACCTCATGATGCATGGATCCGAAGGTCGACAGTGCCGTAAACCCGAGCGCTGGCAGAAGGGCTGCCACATCCGGGGAGATGCGGTTCCATGGCGGCACATACCACAGTCCGGCTCCGGCTCGTCTCCCGAAAACCTTCAGCAGGCGAACGCGCGCCATCTCCAGTTCCCAGCTGATCACGGCCATTCCGCGATGGGGAGGGGTTTCCTGCGACTTTTCTTCAGGTGGTGCATGATTGCGATGCCACATGCCGTGCATCGCGATCTCGATGTGCCTTTCTGATGCCAGCCTGTCGGCAAGGCCTGTTTCGGCCCGCATCGGGATCACGGCCAGCAGCAAGGGCATGGCGTGATGTCTGGTCAGCCTGACAAGGCGTTCGAGCGCCATCGTTGGTGCCATCGCGTCATCATCGCGCAACCAAAGGCGCGCCACGAACCCGGCGCACTGCCATGCATCAAGCTCGGCCTCCAAGTGATGCAGCGGGTGCAAGTGATGCAGCGAGCCGGTGCCATGACTGTCGCCGGCCCCGTTCATGGCTCGCCTTTCATGGCCCGCTCCAGCGCAAGCTGAAGGCGTTGCGCCGCCGCGTCAGGTCCATGGCTGGCCAGCACCCTGGCTCTGGCCTGCAAGCCCAGTTTCTGCCGGAGTGTCGGGTCGCCAATCAGCCTCTGCAGTGCGCTTGCGAAGGCGTCGCAGTCTGCTTCGGCGGTGAGAATGCCCGTTTCACCATTTTGGACGACGCTGGTCACGCCGCCGCTGTCCATGGCGACAACCGGCAAACCGCGCTCCTGTGCTTCGAGATAGACCATGCCATAGGCCTCAAGATAGCCGGGCCATGCGAAGATGTCAGCCTGTTCAAGCTCGGCCCGAATTTCGGCAGCATTGCAAACGCCGACAAAACAAACCTGATCCTTACGAAAGGCGGCAAAGGCAGCTTCCACCTGGGCACGTGCGGGCCCGTCCCCAACAATGCGCAGTTGCCAGTCTTGTCGGTCCAGCACGCCCAGAGCCCTGGCCAGTTGCCGGTAGCTTTCCAGCTTGTTGCTGTCCCGCATCATGGCCACGCAGATCAGCGTGACTTGCGCTCCCGCCAACCTCGGGCGCGAATCCTGCAGGTCGACACTTGTCAGGAATGGTGGGAAGGGTGTGATCTCTCCGCTGAGGCCGTCAAGCATGGTCAGGCCATCGGCGTCGCGCGATGTGAATGTCAGCAAGGCGCGTGCGGCGCGCAAGGCCGCCATCGACAGGTTCTCGGCTTGCGCCCAGGGGCTGTCGAGCCGCTTAGGGGCATGGGAAGCCTCGGCGACGACATAGGGAATGCCCAGGCGCCTCGCACTCGCAGGGCCGATCAGGTCGGGGGCCTTGTAGTAGACGTGGTAGGTGAACCACAGGTCCGGGGCAAAGGCCTCCAGATCGGGCTGGATCCGCGCCAGCTCGTTTTCCGCCGCAAGCGCAAGTGCAGGCAACTGGTCCGGATTTTTGAGCCATGAGCGCAGCTCAGAAACCACAATGACGTGATGTCCAAGGCGCCCCAGCAGCACCAGCAGCTGCCGGGCCATCAGCCTGTCTCCGGACGAGACAGGCGAGTGAGGCGATTTCATTGGCGCGTAGAATGCAATCCGCACGGGTGAGGGCCAGCTTTTGCAGAGGCATGGTTTCTAGACGAAAAGCTGGAAGGCGCCTAGCAGGCGGTTGAGGCTGATCCGGTTTCACGGTTGTGACTTGTGCATCGGGCTCAGACGGATTTAAGTCATGTCGCGCGCCACTCCGGCACAGCCCTTCCGATTCCAAAGCAAGGAGGCAACCCGCTTGGAGCCCAACCTGTTCCGTTATGTCTGGCGTCACAGTCGGCGGGATCAGTTGCTGGTGCTTGCGGTCGTCCTGATTTCGCTGCCGTTTTACTTCGCCTCGTTCGACTTGCCCAAGCGCATTATCAATGATGCCTTGCAAGGCAAGGCATTCCAGTCCGGAGCCAGCGTGATCCGGTTTCTGGAGCTTACGCTGCCATTGCCGGGTTTTCTGGGCGGGCCGGTCCAGCTGTTTTCTGGCTTTCTGGTTACCCAGATGCAGTTGCTGTTTGGACTGAGCTTCCTGTTCCTCGGGCTGGTCATCATCAACGGCGCCTTCAAGTTCTACATCAACCTGTCCAAAGGCATTCTCGGCGAGCGGCTCCTGCGCCGCATGCGCTATGAGCTTTTTGCGCTGTACCTGCGCTTCAAGCCTGAGGACATCCGCACGGTTCGACCGTCGGAGGCGGCCAGCATCATCAAGGACGAAGTGGAGCCCATCGGCGGCTTCACAGGCGACGCCTTTATCCAGCCCGCGTTCCTCGTCATGCAGGCGCTGACTGCCATGCTGTTCATCATGGTGCAGAGCATCTGGCTGGGCCTTGTCGCGCTGGCGATTGTCGTTGTTCAGGGCGTGGTCATTCCACAATTGCGCAAGGAGCAGTTGCGGCTTGCGCGCCTGCGGCAGATTGAATCCAGAAAGCTTGCCGGGAGGATCGGCGAGGTGATCGAGATTGCGCCGGCGGTGCATGTGGGTGGCTCTGCCCAGTTTGTCCGCGCCGATCTCGGCGAACGTCTTGGCACCCTGCTGAAGATCAGGACCGACCTGTTCAAGAGAAAATTTGCGGTCAAGTACCTCAACAATTTCCTGGCCCAGATCACACCGTTCTTCTTCTACTCCATCGGCGGCTATCTGGCCCTCACCGGCGCCATGAACATCGGGCAACTGGTCGCCGTCATCGCCGCGTATCGCGACTTACCACCGCCGATCAAGGAGCTGATTGACTGGGATCAGGAGCGCAATGATGTGACCGTCAAGTATCAGCAGATTGTGGCGCAGTTCCCTGCGCAACTGATTGCCGAGGATGGCGATGATCGCAGCGTGCCGCCACCGCTTCCCGATCAATCAATCCAGATCGACGCCCTGAAGGTGGTTGATCGTCGCGGAACGGTCGTGCTTGAGCCCATGAGCGCCGTTCTTGCGCGGCCTGGCCATATCGCTTTGATCGGCAGCAACGGCAGCGGCCGCGATGTACTCGCGCGGGTTCTGGGGCGGCAGGTCTCCGTGTTTTCCGGTAAGCTGACCGTTGGACCGGTTAGCTGGCGCAACCTGCCTGACAGCCTTTCGAGCCGGTTTCTTTCCTATGCCGGTCCTGATCCGCTGCTGTTCTCAGGCACCCTGCGTGACAACATCAGCGCGCCTGTCATGCGCCGAATGCCTGATCTGCTGGCTCAGAAACCGGAAGCGGGCGATTTTGCCGAGGTCAGGCGCCAGATGGAAGCCTTGCGCAGCGGCAATCCGCTGGCGCTGCCAAGCGATGACTGGTTCGATCTGAAGGCGGCGGGGCTGAATTCACTGGCTGAGCGTGACGCGAAGATCACGGCCCTGCTGGCGATCGCCGGCATGTCGAAGGACATTGCCAGATTCGGCCTTGGTGGCCGGCTTGACCCGGACCGGGAGCCTGTGGCGACCGCGCGCATCCAGGCTGCGCGGGAAACCATTCGTGCCAATCTGGCCGCGCGCGGGCTGCAGCATGTCGTGGCTCCGCTCGATCCCAAGGCCTTCAATCGCAATGCGACACTGAGCGAGAACCTGCTGTTCGGCCTTGCCATCAGCGAGCAATTCCAGGACGAACATCTGGCCGCCAATGCCTATGTGCGCTCGATTCTCGAGGCAGAGGCGCTGCTCTACCCGCTTGCCGAAATCGGGCTCCAGATGGCGCAGGCGGTCATCGAGATCTTCGCCGATCTTCCGCCGGGTCATCCGCTGTTCGAGCGCTTTTCGTTCATCAGCTCGGAAGACATGCCGAAATTCGTCCGTATCGTCGAAAATGTCGAGGCGCGTGGCAGCCTGAACAAGCTCTCCGTGGAAGCGCAGTCGCAGTTGATCGGCTTGGCCTTTTCCTATGTCGAGCCGCGCCACAGAATGTCGGCCATCTCGCCGCATTTCGAGCGGCGGGTTCTGCGCGCGCGGCAGAGTCTCCGGCGCTATCTGCCGCAGGCATATACGGCCGACATCGAGTTCTTTGACCCGAAACGCTACCTGAAGAACATGCCTATCCGCGACAATCTGCTGTTTGGACGCGTCTCCTACGGGGTGGCGCGCGGCGAGGAGATGGTTGACGAGGTCATGAATGACGTGTTGCGCGAACTGGGTCTTGAAGACATCGTGCGCTGTGTTGCACTCGACTTTGATGTCGGGCCTGGCGGAAAGCTGCTTTCAAACCAGCAGCGCGCGTCAGTCGCTCTCGCAAGAGCGCTGATTGCGCGGCCGGAGCTTCTGGTGGTTGATGGTGCCTTGTCAGTGTTCGGTGCCGCAGATGCGGCGGAAATCGTGGCGCGCCTGCGCCAAACGATGGCCAGCCAGACGCTCGTGGTCACCTTTCTGCACGAAGAGGATGCTGCGGGCTTTGACCAGTTTGTCATGTTTGAAGGCGCCCGCATGGTCTCCCTGCGCAAGGCTGCCGTTGCTGAGGCGACAGAGGCCGCCCCAGCTCTTCAAGTCGAAACGGTCGGGTCCTGATGCAAGAAGGATGTCATTGTGTTTGCAAATGAAGTGGCCTCACTGCAGCGGCTTGCGATGTTTCGTGATGTCGACGTGCCGAAGCTCAAGCTGATCGCCCTTGCCGGTCAGCGTCTCCATTTTGGGCGCGGCGAAACGATCCTTCGTCAGGGTGACCGGGCCCGTGCCGTGTTCGTGATGATGGAAGGCGAGGCTGAAATCATGCGCAGTGTCGACGGGCCGCCGGTCAGGCTCACCACGGTGGGGGCTGGCGCACTCGTTGGCGAGATGGGCGTCATCCTCGATCAGCCATATTCCAGCACGATCGTGGCGCTCGGCCCAGTCACAGCCTTACAAATCGACGCCACGACTTTTCTCGAGCTCATCAATCAGGTGCCGCAGCTTTCCATGGCTTTGATCCGGGAACTCTCGCGACGACTGCTGACAACCAGCGAACTCTACGCCAAGGCCGTCTCATGACCGCAATTCCTGTCGAGTCCCGTGATCATGCCGAGAACCGCCTGTTCAGCCGTGCGCTAGAGCGGTCATTGCGCCTGTGGGCAGGGCTGATCCTGATGATCTTCGTGACCAGTCACCTGCTGAATCATGCGGTTGGCCTTTTCGGCATTCCTGCCATGTCCGAGGTTCAGGACTGGCGGGTCTGGATCTGGCGGAGCTGGCCAGGAACTGTCCTGCTGCTCGGCTCGGTCCTGGTGCATGTCGCGCTGACGCTGAAGCGCACGCTGAGCCGGCGCACCTGGCGCATGCCACCCCTCGAAGTGCTGCAGCTTCTTTTCGGTTTGGTGATACCGGTCTTGCTGGCCCAGCACATCGTTGGCACACGGGTCATGGCTTCGCTTGCCAACATCGATGACTCTTATGCCAACATCCTGCGCTTCCTGTGGCCCGATAACGCGCTCTGGCAGAGTGCGACGCTGCTGGTCGTCTGGACCCATGGTGTGATCGGGTTGTACTTCGCGTTCCACCAGAGGCGCTGGTTCAGCCGCATCAGGCTGGCGTTGTTGCTGGTTGCTGTTGTTCTCCCGATCCTTGCGCTGGCCGGGTTCGTCGCTTCTGGGCGTGAAGCGGTCGCACTCAATGCGCCGCCAGAGGTCTGGACCGACGCGCAATTCAGCACCTATGTGGCGGCAAAATGGTGGGCCAGCCTTGTCGTCGGAGCGCTGATTGCCGTGTTTTTCGCCGGCATTGCATTGCGCGCACTCCAGATCAGGATCGCTCAGGGCGTGACCATCCGCTATACCGGCCATGGAGAGATCAAGAGCCCCAAGGGCATGACGCTCCTTGAGATGAGCCGTCGCAGTCAAATCCCACACCCCTCATCATGCGGGGGACGCGGGCGCTGTGCCAATTGTCGCGTGCTGGTGCTCAAGGGCGGCGAAATGCTGGCGCCGCCAACGGGCCTTGAGCAGAAGATGCTAACGCGGATCCAGGCGCCACAGCAGGTCCGGCTTGCCTGCCAGATCAGGCCGAGGACGGACCTGAACATCCGCATCCTGCTGCCCAGCGATTTCCGGCAGCTAGGCGTGGACGGTGATATCAGTGCGATCGAGTGGGGTGCGCGCGAGGACCTCACGATCCTCTTTGCCGATATCCGGGCCTTTTCCGCGCTGGCGAAGCATCAGTTGCCCTCCGATCTCGTGCTCTTGCTGGGGCGGATCATCGATGAATTGTCGCAGGCAACGCTTGCCCATGGCGGGATCGTGGCACAGGTCCAGACTGACGGGATCATGGCGGTGTTCGGCCTGGGTAAATCTGCCAAGTCGGGCGCAAAAGCTGCCGTTGAAGCTGCAACTGACATGCTGCGAACCGTCTCGCTCACCAATCGCGAGTTCGGACTTGCCCTGCCGCAACCGGTTCGCATCGGCATCGGCATTCATACCGGGCCGGTTGTTGTCAGCCGTATCGGACATCCGGACCGTGGATTCCAGATGGTGGTCATCGGTGAAACGGTTGATGCCGCCAGCCGACTGGAAGAGGCGACCAAGGAGTTTACTGCTGATTGTGTTGTTTCAGACGACACAATGCGCGCGGCCGGCATGGCCACGGACGCATTCGACATGCGGCAATTGCACTACAAGAATGGTCAGTCGCCCGTTTTTGCTGTCGTTTTTCCCGAGTTCAGCGATCTCCAGGCAGCAGTCGGCATCAAGGCGGCAGGCAGCGCTGCACGCACGACGGCTTGACTGAACGGGGCGCCAAGCCGTGGCCACTGCCGTGCGGTGGGAGGCTCCTTGCGCGCGTTTTAAGTCCTGCTGCCAAACCGCGTGCCTTAACCGTGCGTTATCCATGACCTGTCAGGATGTGTCGAAGTAGCCCTGTCTTGTCCGACGGGGCAGGCGTTTGTGTTGGGTCAAAGCCGTGTTGCGTGGTCGGTTGTGGCGTTCTTTCGTGTTCGGGGCCTCTCTGGCTGCGCT
>JANMMX010000393.1:0-2637 GCA_031373605.1 Allobosea sp.
GATGGCATCGGGCTGGATGCGCGTCCGGCAACGGGCGCGGCAGAAGAATGTTGAACTGCCGTTGGTGATATCGGACCATGCCGACTGGAACGAATTGACCGAAACTTTGCTCGAATTACGTCCTTCGGAAACATGGATTACCCATGGCCGCACCGATGCGCTCGGGCGGTGGTGCGAGTTGCATCAACTCAAGGCGCGCGCGCTTGATCTGGTTGGCCGCGAAGAAGAGGAAGAAGCCTGATGGAGCGCTTTGCTGCTCTCATCGACGGGCTTGTCTACACCCGTTCACGCGATACCAAGGTCAGGCTGATCGCAGATTATTTGCGTGATACGCCCGATCCTGATCGCGGCTGGGCGCTTGCTGCGCTGGCTGGAACACTCAGCATATCGACGGTCAAAAGCACCGCGATCCGGGCGATGGCCGACGAACGTTTCGACCCTGCCTTGTTCCGCATGAGCCGCGACTATGTCGGCGATACCGCAGAGACTGTCGCTTTGATGTGGGACCAGTTGCCGCATCTGTCCGGCACCACGCCGCCGACGCTTGGCGAAGTTATCGACTTGCTCAATGGCGCAAGCCGCGCCCGTGCGCCGGCATTGCTAGGCGAGCTGATGGACCGGCTTGATGCCGATGGGCGCTATGCTTTGCTCAAGCTGGCATCGGGCGGCATGCGGGTCGGCATTTCGGCTCGGCTGGCAAAGACCGCTTTTGCGCAAGCTTTCAATCTCTCGGTCGATGATGTCGAGGAAGTCTGGCACGCGCTGCGTCCGCCCTATGCCGAACTGTTCGCCTGGGGCGAGGGCAAGACTGAACGTCCTGATCCGTCCGAAACCGCGTTCTTCCGGCCTTTCATGCTGGCGCATCCGCTAGATGAAGGCACTGTCGATTTGGCGGACTTTGCGGCGGAATGGAAATGGGACGGCATCCGCATCCAGATCGCCTCGACCGGCAGCGAAACGCGCCTGTTCAGCAGAGGCGGTGACGAAGTATCGGCGGCCTTTCCCGAAATTGCCGCCGCATTCAAAGGCATTGGCGTGGTCGATGGCGAATTGCTCGTGCGCGGCGAAGTCCAGGGCGGTGAAGCGGCAAGTTTCAATGCTCTGCAACAGCGACTTGGGCGCAAAACGGTCACAGCCGCCATGCAGGCCGAATATCCGGTGTTCGTGCGGCTCTATGACATACTGTTCGACGGCACCGAGGATTTGCGCGCCTTGCCTTGGCATGAGCGCCGTTCGCGGTTGGACGCTTTTGCTGCGACGCTCGATCCAGTGCGCTTCGACCTCTCGGCGATTATCGAGGCGCGCGATTTCGATCATCTTGCGGAAATTCGAGGCGGCTCACGCGATGCAGCGATCGAGGGCGTCATGCTCAAACGCCGCGACGCGCCTTATCTGGCTGGCCGCAAGGTGGGCCAATGGTACAAATGGAAACGCGAGCCGCTCGTGGCCGATTGCGTGATGATGTATGCCCAGCGTGGGAGCGGCAAACGCTCGTCCTTTTACTCCGACTACACCTTCGGCTGCTGGGGCGAAGACGGCAGTCTGCTGCCCGTGGGCAAGGCCTATTCCGGCTTCAGCGACGAAGAACTAAAATGGCTCGACCGCTTCGTCCGCACTAATACCGTGGCGCGTTTCGGGCCGGTACGCGAGGTTGAAAAATCGCTGGTGCTTGAAGTAGCGTTCGACGCGGTCCACGAGTCCAAACGCCATAAATCCGGCATTGCGATGCGCTTTCCTCGCATATCGAGGTTAAGGCGCGACAAACCAGCCGAAGAAGCCGACCGCGTCGCAACGCTCAAATCAATGATTGGTTAGAGAAATGCCTTCACATCCGCCATAAACCGGTCGAATTGGTCGTGGTGCAACCAGTGTCCGGCATTTTCATACTCGACGACTTTAGCGGTTGGAAAATGTTCGATCCGTCCGTCTTTTTCAGGGTTCGACGCCCAGCTTTTCTCGCCGTACAGCATCAACACCGGACAGGTAATGGCATGCCACAGCGCCAGCAAATCCTCACGCGGCATGTCGAACATTGCCCAGATATTTAGGTAATTATCGAACTTCCAGCTCCAGGTTCCATCCTCGTTCCGGCTGATGCCGTGCACCGTCAAATGACGGGCCTGCTCGTCGGTCAGATAGGCATTTTCGCCCTTCATACGCTCGTAAGCGGCCTCGATATTGGGATAGCGTTTAGGGGTGCGGCCCGCCGCGTTGCGCTTATCCTCGATCCACTGGCGAAAGCGTTTCTGGATACCCAGCGCATCGCGTTCGGCCTGCATCGCTGGCGAAAGACCGAGCCCTTCGATATTTACCAGCTTTTTGACATTTTCGGGATACAGCCCGGCATAGCGCGTCGCAATGTTGCCTCCCATCGAGTGGGCGATGATGCTAACGGGCGCTAGGTTCAACTGATGGATCAGTTGCGCGATGTCATAGACAAAGGCCGACATCTCGTAATTGCCATCGGGCGACCACGCGCTGTCACCGTGCCCGCGCAAGTCGGGGGCGATAATGTGCCAGTCGTGCCGCAATTCCTCAGCGACCCAGTCCCAGCTGCGCGCATGATCGCGCCCGCCGTGGATGAGTAGCAATGGCGGCGCGCCCGCGTTACCCCAATCGACATAATTGAGCCGCAGG
>JANMMX010000426.1:0-5342 GCA_031373605.1 Allobosea sp.
GAGCAATATCTCGGCCGCTATCGCGAGGCGACCGCGCGCGATGCGCAGAATGCGACACCGGCCGATGCCCGCGTGATCTCGCGCGCCATCGAGCCCATCATGCCGTCTTTCCCCAAGAAAATTCCCACGATGGTGGTTGCAACGCTGGCGGCTTTCCTTGTGTCGCTATCCACCGTTATCGCCCGCGAGCTTCTGTCCGGCCGTGCCGTTTCGGCGTCTGGCGCGGGCGCACCTGACATGCCGCAGGGTCCGCGCTCGCCCGCTTTCGCTGCGAAGGAAGAAGACCTTGCCGAGGATGGCGTGGCACAGCCCCAGCCAGCCCAGCGCCGCGAGCGGGTGGCAGGTCTGCTGACGCATGCAGGCCGCGTGGGCCAGTTCAGGCTCGATGCACGCGATCCGGCAGGATCGGCAACAGAGTTGGCGGAGCTGGTCGGCGAGGCGGCTGATGGTCTGGCGCCGCGCCTGCTCGTGCTCGAGGGCACCGATGATGCCACGACCTCGGCACGCGCGCTTGGCCGCATGCTGGCTGGCCGCAGCCGCTGCATCCTGATCGATCTCAGCGAAGTCACTTCGCGCACGGCACCGGGCTTTTCCGAGCTGCTGTCGGGCGAGGCGATGTTCTCGGACATCATCCAGCGCGATGCAGGCTCGCGTCTGCACATCATCCATGCTGGTCGCGCCGGTCGCGATGCCGTGGTTGATGCGCCGGATCTGATCGAGCTGGCGCTGGGCGCGCTGGCGGAAACCTACGATCACGTTCTGGTCTCGGCCTCGGCCAGCGATGACATCGCGTTTCTTGCGCCGCTTGCCGGCCTGGTGCAGGCCGGACTGGTGACGGCCGGGCATATCGGCAATGGCCATGCGGTGGAGGCGGCCTATCGCCTGACCGACATCATGAAGGGCCCGGTTGCGCTGGTGCTGGAGGCTGACGAGGCGATGGCAGGTGCTGCGCTGGCGGAGGCCAGCACCTGATCTCACTCCTCGGCTGACGCCTGCTGGCGTCGGCCACGCAACAGGCCACTGGCGCGCTGTGCAATCTTCAAGGCTGTCGGGTTCTGCTTGATTGCACCCTTCAGGGCCCGCTTCCAGCGGCTGAAATGCGCATAGGCCCGGCCCTTGGCAGTGACTGCGAAAAAGCTGTCGACCAGATCGTCCTTCTCGTCGCAGATCGTGGTCTTGTAGCGCGCATCACCGACACCGAGATCGAATGTTTCAATGCCGCTGTGGCATTTGCGCTTGATGAGATCGACCAGCAGGATTTCGCCGGGACTTGTCTTGGCAATCTCGCCGCCCATCGCGAACGAGGTGGCCATACCGGAGAAGCGCGTGCGGTGCACCGCACCGACATAGGTCGCGACGCAAGCGCCCTCGACATTCAGCGTTGTCAGCTCGATCACCGGCGGTCGTCCGTCCGGTCTTGGCAGGGCAGCCTCACGCAGGAATGCCCGGATCGCCGGATCGGCGAAGGGATCAGGCACACCCATGCCGGCAAAGCGTGCGGCCTTCTGCGCGAGGAAGTCAGCGAGGATCGCGTCGACCTCCTCCGGCGTGCCGGCCTGAACCATCTGGGATGTGCCATGGTCGGCAAAGCGGTTGCGCTTGTTCTTGTGCTTCTTGCGGGCATGACTGCTCATCGAGCGGTTCAGCGTGGCCTCGCATTGACCGGGCACAAGTTTCAGCTTGTAGGCGCGGCTGGGGCTGTGGCCGCCGGCCAGCAGCGCCATCGGGTTGGCAATGCCATCCCATTCTGGCGGCTGGTTGATGAAGACGAAAGCATCGATCTGGCCAAACAGGGCGGCGGCTTCGCGCAGCAGCTGTTCGGTCGACTTTGAATCCAGCGCCTTGGCAAAAGCGGGTGCGTAAACCCCCATGTGATAATTGGCATGCTTGCCACCAATGAACTCGGCAAAGCGCACGCCGTTGCGGCGTGTGAGGTGCAGAGGCAGAATGGCCACCAGCGTGTCGCGGCTGTCACGCACGCAGACGAGCCGGATGTCCTCGCCATGGGCCCTGGCAACGGTGCGCAGATACGGTGTTACCCAGTCAAAGCTCTGGTAGGGCGTGACAAGTCCGGTTGCTTCCAGCGCACGCCAATCGGCTTCAAGCTCGGCGATGTCGGACGTCACTCCAAGGCTAGCCCATGGCCGACGCCCGGCCTGATGCGTGGCATCCGCCTCGTCAAACCCGGCGCGTTCCGCAATGGCGCTCATGTCAGCCTCATGTGTCACGCAGAATGCGCTTACGAGTGCCGTTCTTAACCCGCTATTGTGAACGAAGCTGCCAAAGTGGTCGGGTTGGCCATGGCGATTGGCAAACAGCGTTAGCGACAGGTTGACTGAGCAGGCATGACGACCACACCGCATTTGAGCCTGAAGCACCGCGCCTTTGACTTGGCCTTTCGTGCAATCGGGGCGTCGGGCGCGGATCGTTGGGGCGCAGGTCTGGCACGCGGGCTGGGCGCGATCCTGATGATGCACCATGTGCGGCCTGCTGCCGGGCGCGGCTTTGCCCCCAACGGCATTCTCGAGATCACGCCGGAATTTCTCGACCGCGCGCTCCGTCTCGTGCGCGATCTCGGGTTCGACATTGTCTCGCTGGACGAAGCGATGGCCCGCACCATTTCCGGCCACTCGGAGCGTTTCTTCATCGCGCTGACCTTCGACGATGGCTATCGCGACAATGTCGAGCATGCCTGGCCGGTCATGGCCCGGCACAATGCACCCTGGACGATGTTCGTCACACCGGGATTTGCGGACAGGACGGCCCCGCTCTGGTGGCTGGTTCTTGAAGAGGCCATCCGCCGACTTGGCCGGATCGAGGCGCGCTGGAGCAACCAGATCTTCACCGCGCGCACAGTGACGGACACCGAAAAGCAGCTGGCTTTTGACCAGCTTTACTGGCGCCTGCGAACGGGCGCCGAGCAGGACTTGCTCGCTGTGGTCGAAAAGCTTGGCCAGGAGGCCAGTGTTGATACAGCAGCCATGACCGATGCGCTCTGCCTAGACTGGGCGCAGCTCAGGGCGCTGGCTGGCGCGCCCGGCATCACCATTGGTGCCCACACCATGACCCATCCGATGCTGGCCAAGCACGAGGCCGATGTGGCGCGCAGCGAGATGGCTGACAGCAAGGCGCGGCTGGAGCACGAGCTTGGCCTGCCCATCCGCCATCTGGCCTATCCGGTCGGCGACCCCGGATCAGCAGGCCGGCGCGAGTTTGCGATGGCAGCTGAACTTGGCTTTGCCAGTGCGGTGACCACGCGGCCCGGTCATGTCTTCGCCATGCACCAACGCCATCTTCACGCATTGCCGCGCGTCTCGATGAATGGCATGCACCAGAACGAGACGGCACTGAAGGCCATGCTCTCCGGTCTGCCCTTTCTCGCGCTCAACAAGGGCCGTCGGATCAACGTCGGCTAGCCTTGCGCGTCCTTGCGCTCCATCCACTTGATGAGCGGCAGGAGCGGCACAACCCAGATCAGGCCCAGCCCGATATAGCTGACAGTCTGCACCCATTTCGCGGCTTCGGTAATGCGACCCTGCACCAGCGCCATGGCCACCAGCGCATAGATGCAGATATAGGGAATAATCATGAGCGTGCCGAGCAGCTTGCGCCAGCGCTGTGCCATCTCGTTGCCTCCGCATCCATTGCAAAATCGCGAGGCTGCGGCATCACATGCATTGGCGTCGCTGCCAAGGGTGTCTATGTGTCGCTGCAAGACTTGATGCTGATTTCAGCATTTCGCGGATCCGCTGACCATGAGCCTCGCACAGAACATCATGCCCCCCCAATCGAAGCCATTGAGCCGCGCGCCCGACCGCACGGCAACCTTGCGCCAATGGCTCTGGGCCGTGGCCTTTCTGGTCTTCATCATGGTGATGGTGGGGGGCGCCACGCGGCTGACCGGCTCTGGCCTCTCGATTACCGAGTGGCGGCCCGTGACCGGCGCGATCCCGCCACTGAGCGATGCGGCCTGGGCGCTGGAATTCGAGAAATATCGCCAGATTCCGCAATATCAGCTGCTCAACAAGGGCATGTCGCTGGCTGATTTCCAGTTCATCTACTGGTGGGAATGGGGCCACCGACAGCTCGGGCGCTTCATCGGGATGATCTATCTCGCAGGCTTCATCTGGTTTGCGGTCAAGCGCACCGTGTCTGTGCCTGTGACGATCCTGCTGTTCGGCATGGGCCTCCTTCTGGCGCTGCAAGGCACGATTGGCTGGATCATGGTGGCATCCGGACTGCAGGCGGGGATGGTGGCTGTCGCGCCTGTCAAGCTGACGCTGCACCTCACCTTTGCCGCACTGTTTTTTGCTTCCGTCATCGCGATGGCGACGTGGCTCCTGCCGCCACGCCACGCCAATGACAATGCGCAGCGTCAGGGCAGGGCGGGCGCGGTGGGGCTTGTGGTGCTGTTGTTTGCCCAGATCGCGCTTGGCGGACTGGTGGCTGGCTCGAAAGCCGGGCTTACCTTCAACACCTGGCCGCTGATGGATGGCGCGCTCATTCCGGCAGCATCGACGTTGTTCGCAGTGACGCCCTTCTGGGAAAATTTCGTCGACAATGTCGCACTCGTCCAGTTCAACCACAGGCTCGGCGCCTATGTGTTGCTGGCGCTGGCGCTCTGGCATGCGCTGGCGATGCGGCGCACCGTTCCCGCATCAGGGATGGCGCGGCGCGCAACGGTGCTGGCTGTGCTCATCACGGCTCAAGGCGCGCTGGGCGTGGTGACATTGCTGCTGGCCGTGCCGCTCTGGGCAGGCCTTGCACATCAGGCCTTCGCCTTTGTGGTGCTGGCCATGGGCATGGTGCATCTGGTCAGGGTGATGCAGGAGTAGGCCGGGCCAAGTCGATTTCCGGGGCTGTGCAGCGCAGCGGAACAGAACCCGGAATCCAGCACAGCAGTTCTCCGCGACAGCGCAGGCTGCCCTCATCCCGTAAAGACAATGGCGCTTCGCGAAGGGTCTATGCGCTGGTTCCCGGATCGTGTTGCGCTTTCGCTGCACACGCCCGGAAATCGAAGGGGAGACCTACCCCAGCGCCTGCGCCAGATCGGCCACCAGATCAGCCTCGTCCTCCAGCCCGATGGACAGGCGCAATGTGCCGCCTTCAATGCCGAGCGCCGCCCGCAGTTCTGGCGAGGCGTTGCGGTGGGTTGTGGTCGCCGGATGCGCCACCAGCGAGCGGGTCTCGCCAATGTTGACCAGATGCGAGAACAGCTTGAGCCGTGCCAGCGCCGATCCGGCTGCCGCCTCGCCGCCTTTCAGCGTAACCTGAAACACCGAACCCAACCCATCCGGGCAGAGCGCGCGCGCGAGGTTGTGCTGCGGATGGCTGGCCAGGCC
>JANMMX010000430.1:0-3765 GCA_031373605.1 Allobosea sp.
GACGACATCGACGCCGAGCCTCTGCAGCTCAAGCGCTTCCTCGTTCAGCGCTTCGGCAAAGGCAAAAGCCAGGTCTTCGCGGCGGCCATAATGGGCGTCGGCAATGGTATCGACGATGGTCATCGGGCCGGGCAGGGTGAATTTCAGCCGCTTGGCCGTATGCTGGCGGGCGGCATGGGCTTCTGCGCCATGCACCGGGCCCTTGCGGCGGATCTTGCCGGTTACCGTCGGCACTTCCGCCGTATAGCGGTTGTTGCGGATGCCCATCAGCGTCTTCTTCTCGAAATCGATTCCTTCGAGATTGGCGAGAAAGCCATGGACGAAATGCACGCGCGCCTGCTCGCCATCACCCACGATGTCGAGGCCAGCATCCTCCTGCAGCTTGATGGCCAGCACAGTGGCGTCAAGCTTGCCCTGCTCAAGAGCAGCACCCTCAAGCTTCCATGGCGCCCAGAGCTTCTCCTGCTCCGCCAGCCAGAGGGGCTTGGGCAGGGAGCCCGCGATGGTGGTGTGCAGCATGGGGTGGTTCCTCAATTATTCTCCTGCGACATTGGCGAGGAGAGGCGCTGCGTCAAGGGCGGAGATTGCTTTCGCATGTCATTCCGGGGCGCGGCATTGCCGCGATCCCGGAACCCATAAACTCCGCTGGTTCAGCATCAGCAACGAGGCCGACCGTCCAGATTGAGGCTATGGGTTCCGGGCTCCGCTTTGCGGCCCCGGAATGACACCAAGATTCACGCCATCTGCAGGCGCTTGCGCCCGCGCAGCATCAGCCAGCTGACAACCGCAAGGTTGAGGCCGTTCCAGAGCAGGCCGTTGAGAAACGCCATGCGGTAGGACGCGAACTGGTCGAAGATCAGGCCTGACAGATAGCCACCTGCCGCCATGCCCAGAATGGTGGCCATCATGACGAACCCGATGCGCACCCCGGCTTCGCGCGGCGGCAGGTATTCGCGGATGATGACGGCATACATCGGCACGATGCCGCCCTGGAACAGGCCGAAGATGGCCGAGATGAGATAGAGCGAGGACAGCCCATCAAACCAGAGATAGAAAAACAGCGCGACTGCCTGCATCACCGAACCGATCATCAGGGTGGCGACACCGCCAATCTTGTCCGCCACAAAGCCGGATGCAAGACGGCTGACCACGCCGAGCAGCATCATCAACGAGAGCATCTCGGCCCCGCGCGCCACGCCATAACCCAGATCGCCACAATAGGCGACGATGTGAACTTGCGGCATCGACATGGCGACGCAACAGGCGAAACCGGCCACGAACAGCATCGCCTGCAGCGCGCCTGGCGAGAGGCCCAGATCGCCGCGCGCGGCCTGCGTCGCCTGCTCGGCCTGCTGCATCGTCTCCTGGCTGGGGCGGATGCGGAGCAGCCAGGCCAGCGGCAGCATGATGGCGCAGGCCACGATGCCGATGCCCAGATGGGTGGCGCGCCAGCCATGGTTGGCAAGGCCCCAGGTGATGATCTGCGGCCAGATGGTGCCAGCCAGATAGGAGCCTGTCGCGCCCATGACCACGGCAAGCCCGCGCCGCTTGACGAACCAATGCGAGAGATCGGCAATCAGCGGCGCAAAGCCTGCCGCTGTGCCGATGCCGATCAGCAGGCCATGGGCCAGCGCAAACTGGGTCAGCGATGTGGCCTGGCTGGCAAGGCCATAGCCTGCGAGCAGCAAAAGCGCGCCCAGCGCCACCGGCGCGCCGAGGCCATAGCGATCGGCGATTCTGCCCATGACGAGACTGCCAAAGGCAAATCCCAACATGACGGCAGTGAAGGGCAGTGAGGCACCCGCCCGCAATGTGCCGAACTCGGCCTGCACGGTCGGCAGCACGACCACAACCGACCAGGTGCCGACACAGGCCGTGGTGCCGAGGATCAGCGACAGCACCAGCCGGAACCAGGCATAGCGGCTGTCAGGGGTGTAGCGCGAAGCAGTCTGGGTCGCTGTCATGCAGTGTTGATGCGGGCTGGCAGCGCCAGAGGTCAACCGATGCAACGCGCAGGGGCAATGCAGCCGTTGCAGGTGGCAAGGTCCGAACGGCGCCTCACACCACGGCTGTCAGCCCGCCATCCACCATCAACAGGTGGCCATTGACATAGTCCGAGGCTGCGCTTGAGAGGAAAATTGCGGCGCCGACCAGCTCACGCGTTTCGCCCCAGCGCCCGGCAGGCGTGCGTGATTTGACCCAGGCGGAGAAGGTCTCGTCGGCAATGAGCGCCTTGTTCAGCTCGGTCACGATGTAACCGGGGCCGATGGCGTTGGTCTGGATGTTGTGCTTGCCCAGTTCGGCGGCCAGCCCGCGCGTCATCATGCGGACTGCGCCTTTGGTGGCTGTATAGGGCACGATGGTGGGGCGGCCGAGCTCGGACATGACTGAGCCGATGTTGACGATCTTGCCGCGCCCGCGCTTGACCATGTGCCGACCCACGGCCTGCGTGACATAGAACACCGAGTGCAAGTTGGTGGCGATCATCTGGTGCCAGTCTGCTGCCGGAAACTCGATGAAGGGCGCGCGCTTCTGCATGCCGGCATTGTTGATGAGAATGTGGATGCCGCCCGTCTCGGCCTCGATCTTGTCGATGGCCGCAACCACCGCCTCCTGATCGGTTGCGTCAAAGGCTGCCGTGCTGACTTTGTGCCCGGCCTCGCGCAGGCGCTTGGCGGCATTGTCCAGCTTGGCCGCATCACGTCCGTTCAGCACGACATGTGCGCCAGCTTCTGCCAGCCCCTCGGCCATGGCCAACCCGATGCCCTGGCCCGAGCCCGTGATGAGGGCAACGCGCCCGGTCAGATCGAACAGCTCATGGGCCATGGGTTTGCTCCGGCGGAAGGTTTGGGCCACAGATGGTGGGGTTGGTGCTGCCCTTGTCCTGCTTGTGTTTGATCCGGTTCCGGGTGGCAAGCGGCGGGTTTTGTGCCAACTGCCATAAACGTCAAAACGAGGTCAGAACATGCGTGCTGTCGTGATCCATGCCGAGCGTGACCTGAGGGTCGAGACCGTCGAAACTCCGGCGCTGGGCGCAACAGATGTGCGCGTTCGCATCGAGGCAGGCGGCATCTGTGGCTCTGACCTGCACTATTACCAGCATGGCGGTTTCGGCACGATCCGCCTGCGCGAGCCCATGGTTCTGGGCCATGAAATCGCCGGTCGCGTCGAGGCGGTGGGGGCGGAGGTCACGCGCGTGAAGCCGGGCGACCGGGTGGCGGTGAACCCAAGCCGCCCCTGCGGCCAGTGCCGTTATTGCCAGACGGGCGCGCAGCAGCACTGTCTGGACATGCGCTTTTTCGGCAGCGCCATGCGCTTCCCGCATGTGCAGGGCGGCTTCCGCGAGCAACTGGTTGTGAGCGAGCATCAGGCTGTGAAGGTGGCCGATCATGTCAGCGCGGCTGAAGCCGCTTTTGCCGAACCTCTGGCTGTGTGCCTCCATGCGGCGAAGCAGGCCGGGTCGCTTCTGGGGAAGAAGGTGCTGGTCACTGGCTCCGGCCCCATCGGCGCTTTGTGCGTGGTGGCCGCGCGCGCAGCTGGTGCCGCCGAGATTGTCACCACCGATGTTGTCGATGCCCCGCTCTCCACCATGCTGAAGCTGGGCGCGACGCGTGCGGTCAACGTGGTGGCGGACCCTGCTGTCATGACGCCCTACAGTGCCGACAAGGGTCATTTCGACGTGCTGTTCGAGGCCTCTGGAAACCAGCATGCGCTGGTTGGCGCTTTTGATGTGTTGCGGCCCGGTGCCGTGATTGTGCAGGTTGG
>JANMMX010000431.1:0-2369 GCA_031373605.1 Allobosea sp.
GACGACATCGACGCCGAGCCTCTGCAGCTCAAGCGCTTCCTCGTTCAGCGCTTCGGCAAAGGCAAAAGCCAGGTCTTCGCGGCGGCCATAATGGGCGTCGGCAATGGTATCGACGATGGTCATCGGGCCGGGCAGGGTGAACTTCAGCCGCTTGGCCGTATGCTGGCGCGCGGCATGGGCCTCGGCGCCATGAACCGGGCCCTTGCGGCGGATCTTGCCGGTCACGGTCGGCACCTCCGCCGTGAAGCGGTAGTTGCGGATGCCCATCAGCGTCTTCTTCTCGAAATCGATGCCTTCGAGATTGGCGAGAAAGCCATGGACGAAATGCACGCGCGCCTGTTCACCATCGCCGACGATGTCGAGGCCAGCATCCTCCTGCAGCTTGATGGCAAGAATGGTGGCATCAAGCTTGCCCTGTTCGAGGGCAGCGCCCTCGAGCTTCCACGGCGCCCAGAGCTTCTCCTGCTCCGCCAGCCAGAGGGGTTTGGGCAGCGAGCCGGCGAGCGTGGTGTGCAGCATGTGTGGATCCTCAAGGCGTGAAATCTGACATTGGCGAGGACGGGCGCGGCGTCAAGCGCATCAACCCGAATGACTTGTATCTCGCCCGTTGCGGTGCTATTTTCATACATACTATAAGATATGTTATGGAGCGAAAAATGAATATCTGGCTCGCGGCAGCGGCAGGAACTTCTGCCATGACCTGTCTTGTCCACCTCATCATGGGCGGTCGTGAGATTGCGGCTCGTCTGCTTGCTGCCGATCTGCATGTCGTGGTCAAGCACACCATGTATTTCTGCTGGCATATCGTCACAATCGCAATTGCCGGGCTTGCCATCGGCTTTGCGGTGGCCGCCACAGGCCGAAGCAATCAGGACCTTGCCTGGTTCATGGCGATCGGATCGGGCTTGTTTTGCATTTTGAACATCGCGCTGATCATCAAATTCGGGCTGAACTGGCGCCACCATCCGCAGTGGCTGCTGTTCTTGCCGGGGTTCGTTTTCGGGCTTGCGGGCCTGCTGGCATGAGCGAGCGGTTTGACCGTATGGCGTGGCTTGCGCTTGGGCTGAAGGCGCTGGCCGCAGGTGGGCCGGAAACGCTCACGATCGCAGCGCTCTGCCAGCGTGCCGGCAAGACGCGAGGCTCCTTCTATTTCCATTTCGACGGCATCGACGCCTTTCATCTCGCACTGGCCGAGCACTGGCGGGTCGAGTTCACCGAGAAGGTGATCGAGCGCGTCGAGAAGAGCGGTACTGCCCGCGAACAGCTGGACTATCTGAACAGTCTCGCCATGGCCCTGGACCCGCGTGTCGAACAAGGCATGCGCCGTCTCGCCGCCGCTGCCCCGGGTGTTGCCGCAGTATGCCAGGACTCCGATCTGCGCCGCATCCGCTATCTTGAGCAGTTGTACATCGGGAGTCAGCGCTTTTCAGCAGAGCAGGCGCACATTCTGGCGCGCGTGGAATATGCAGCCTTCGTCGGCTTTCAGGTCGTTAGCCCTGATGCGTCATCTGCGGAGTTGGCGCAGCTCTATCGCGGTTTCGTCGCGCTGACAGGCCGCGGTTAGACCTTCAAGCTGGCTGCAACCGCCTGCGGCCGCGCACCATCAGCCATGCGACAACCGCCAGGTTGAGGCCGTTCCAGAGCAGGCCGTTCAGGAAAGCCATGCGGTAGGAGGCGAACTGGTCGAAGATCAGGCCCGACAGATAGCCGCCTGCCGCCATGCCCAGAATGGTTGCCATCATCACGAAGCCGATGCGCACGCCTGCTTCCCTTGGTGGCAAGTATTCCCGGATGATGACGGCATACATCGGCACGATGCCGCCCTGGAACAGGCCGAAGATCGCCGAGATGAGATAGAGCGACGAAAGCCCGTCGAACCAGAGATAGAAGAACAGCGCGACTGCCTGCATCACCGAGCCGATCATCAGCGTGGCGACGCCGCCGATCTTGTCGGCAACAAAGCCCGAGGCCAGGCGGCTGACCACGCCGAGCAGCATCATCAGCGACAGCATCTCTGCGCCGCGCGCCACGCCATAACCGAGATCGCTGCAATAGGCGACGATGTGCACCTGCGGCATCGACATGGCGACGCAACAGGCAAAGCCCGCGACGAAGAGCATCGCCTGCAACGCAGCGGGCGAAAGACCAAGATCGCCACGCGCAGCCTGCGTCGCCTGCTCGGCCTGCTGCATCGTTTCGTGGCTGGGGCGGATGCGCAGCATCCAGGCCAGCGGCAGCATGATGGCGCAGGTGACGATGCCGATGGCCAGATGGGTGGGACGCCAGCCATGGTTGGCAAGCCCCCAGGTGATGATCTGCGGCCAGATCGCGCCTGCCAGATAGGAGCCTGTCGCGCCCATCACCACGGC
>JANMMX010000434.1:0-7342 GCA_031373605.1 Allobosea sp.
GTCTCGAAGCGGAAGGGCAGCCGCGTCTGGTCGATGACCATGACGCTCAGGCCACCATCCTCGCTCCAGATCGTGCGATACGCTTTCCCGTGGATGCGCATTCAGTGGCCTTCGTAACCCACGAGTGTCCGCACCGGCACACCCAGCGCGCGGATCTTGTCGGCACCACCGAGGTCCGGCAGATCGATGACAAAACAGGCCGCCACCACATCAGCACCGATCGAGGTCAGGAGCTTCACGGCTGCCGCAGCGGTGCCGCCCGTCGCGATCAGGTCGTCGATCAGCAGCACGGTCTCGCCCGGCTGCACGGCGTCCTTGTGCACTTCCATCTCGTCCAGCCCATACTCCAGCGAATAGGCGATGCGCACCGTCTCGTGCGGCAACTTGCCCTTCTTGCGCACCGGCACGAATCCGGCGGAAAGCTGATGCGCCACCGCGCCGCCAAGGATGAAGCCGCGCGCCTCTATCCCCGCAACCTTGGCGATCTTGACGCCCGCAAAGGGTTGCACCAGCTCATCGATGGCACGGCGGAAGGCCCGCGCATCGCCCAGAAGCGTGGTGATGTCGCGAAACATGATCCCCTTCTTCGGATAGTCGGGAATGTTGCGAATGGTGTCAGCGAGGTTCATGTCGGCCCTGTCGGCGTTCGAGAAAGTCAGGCGTTGAGCACGCGGCCAGCGACTGCATCAAGCTTGGCGATGAGCGCCGGATCACGATGGCCGGGCGCTGTCATGATGGCGTGGTCGAGCGCGCGCTCGGAGCCCGCCGGGCAAGGTTGCCGTGTCGCCGGAAAATCAGCCGCCAGCCGTGCCACGAGCCGCCGCGCCTTCTCGCCATTCTCGTGCATGATGGCGATCACCTCCTGCACATCGACCGCGCCATGCTCGGGATGCCAGCAATCATAATCGGTGACCATCGCCACTGTGGCATAGGTGATCTCGGCCTCGCGGGCGAGCTTGGCTTCGGGCATCGCGGTCATTCCGATCAGGTCGAACCCCTGCGCCTTGTAGGCAAGCGATTCGGCCAGCGAGGAGAATTGCGGACCTTCCATCGTGACGAGCGTGCCGCCTCGGCGCAGATCAATCGCCTCAGCAGTGGCAGCTACAGCGATGCGCTCCTGCAGTGCCGGGCCGACAGGATGCGCCAGGCTGACATGGGCCACGCAGCCCGCGCCGAAGAACGTACTCTCGCGGCGATGCGTGCGGTCCACATACTGGTCAGGCAGCACGAACAGGCCGGGATAGAGCTCGGCCTTGTAGGAGCCGCAGGCCGAGAGCGAGATCAGGTCCGTGACGCCCACCCGCTTCAGCGCGTCAATGTTGGCGCGGTAGTTGATATCGGAGGGCGAAAGCCGGTGCCCGCGCCCATGACGGGGCAGGAAGACGATCTGGGTTGTGCCAATGCGGCCAAAGCGCAGCGCATCCGACGGTTGCCCCCACGGGCTGGAAACAGCCTCTTCACGCACCTCTGTCAGGCCGGGCAGGTCATAGATGCCCGAGCCGCCGATGATCCCGAGAACCGCCTTTGTCATCGTGCCGCCCTTAGCCTCGCAAGAAATCTGTCACAGGCATGCTTGCAGCCCGACATCAAAAAGAAAAGGGGCCTTTCATGGCCCCTTTTCAATGACAGTTTCATGTCAGGGTCAGTGCGCGCCGGAATGTTCCGGAAGGCGCGACCAGATCTTCTTCTTGGTGAAATAGAGCAGGCCAGCCAGAATCAGCAAAATCGCCATCATCTGGAAACCAATGCGCTTGCGCGCCTCCAGATGCGGCTCGGCCATCCAGTACATTAAGGCCGTGACATCCTTGGCGTATTGCAGCTTGGTCTCCGGCGCAGACGGCTTGCCGTCGGCCAGCTTGGTGTACTCCACCTGACCGTCATTCAGCACGTTCGGCATCGCGATCAGGTTGCCGGGCATATACGTGTTGTAATACTGGCCGGGAGCCAGCGTCACCCCAGCAGGCGCATCGACATAGCCCGCTGCGAGCAAGGCCACGATGTAGTCGGAGCCGTGCTCCTGATACTGGGTCGCAACATCCGTCAGGAACCATGGAAATCCGCGCGAATAGCTGCGTGCCTTGGCCAGCACCGACATGTCGGGCGGGTAGGCGCCGCCATTGGCTGCGCGCGCAGCCTGCTCGTTGGCGAAGGGCGCCGGGAAGGCATCCGCCGGGCGACCGGCGCGCTCGAACATCTCGCCCTGCTCGTTCGGGCCATCCTTGATCTTGAACTCGGCGGCCAGATTGGTGATCTGTGCCGCAGAAAACTCAGGCCCACCCGGCTGGGCGAGATTGCGGAACTTGGCCAGGCTCATCGCATGGCAACTGGAACAGACCTCGCGATAGACCTTGTAGCCACGCTGCAGCTGGGCGCGGTCAAACTTGCCCATCGGGCCGGCAAAGGACCAGTATTGGCGGTCCGGCTGGGGGCCGGCACCTGCAGCCAGTGCAGGACCGGCACCGAGCGAAAGACCGGCCATCAAGGCGATGGCGGCGAGCTTGGAGAGCATTTTCTTCATTGTTGTCATCCCGAAGCCGAAACCGGCTCAGCCCTTGCTCTGTGGTTCTGATGCGGTTGCGCGCGCCATAGCAAGCCCGGAGCCACCCTTCATCCCCAGCAGAACCGAATCTGCAATCGAGGAGGGCAGCTGCCGTGGCGTCTCGAACAGCCCGACGACGAACAGCGCGACGAAGAAGCCGAAATACAGCAGCGTGAAAATCTGCGAGGCGATGACATAGCCACCTTCCGCCGGCATGGCGCCAAGATAGCCCAAGCCAATGCAGGTGACGACGAAGACCCAGAAGAACTGGCGTGCGATCGGGCGGTAGCTCATCGAACGAATCTTCGAGGTGTCGAGCCAGGGCAGCAGCGCCAGCACGGCAATGGAGCCGAACATGAGGAGCACGCCACCAAGCTTGGACGGCACGGCGCGCAGGATCGCGTAGAACGGCAGGAAGTACCATTCAGGAACGATATGCGCCGGAGTCACAGCCGGATTGGCCGGGATGTAGTTGTCCGCATGGCCGAGGTAGTTCGGCACATAGAAGATGAAGTAGGAGAAAAAGGCCAGGAACACGACCATGGCGAACAGATCCTTGACCGTCGCATAGGGCGTGAAGGGCACGGTGTCCTTGGCGTAATTCTTCACATCGACGCCGGTCGGATTGTTCTGACCAACCACGTGAAGCGCCCAGACATGCAGGATCACCACGCCGAAGATCATGAACGGCAGCAGGTAATGCAGCGAGAAGAAGCGGTTCAGCGTCGGGTTATCGACCGAATAACCACCCCAGAGGAAGGTCACGATGGTCTCGCCGACGACAGGGAAAGCCGAGAACAGGTTGGTGATGACAGTCGCGCCCCAGAAGCTCATCTGGCCCCATGGCAGCACATAGCCCATGAAGGCGGTGGCCATCATCAGCAGGAAGATCACCACGCCAAGAATCCACAGCACTTCGCGCGGCGCCTTGTAGGAACCGTAATACAGGCCGCGGAACATGTGGATGTAGACGGCGACAAAGAACATCGAGGCGCCGTTCGAGTGCATGTAGCGCAACAGCCAGCCGTAATTCACATCGCGCATGATGTGCTCAACCGAGTTGAAAGCCATAGAGGCATGCGGGGTGTAGTGCATGGCCAGCACGATGCCGGTGATGATCTGCGACACCAGCATCAGCATCAGGATGCCGCCGAAGGTCCACGCATAATTCAGGTTGCGCGGCACCGGATACGACACGGCCGTATCGTGCATGAAACGCACGATGGGTAGCCGGACATCGAGCCACTGTGCGAAACCGGGCTTGGGAACGTAGGTGCTGTGACCGCTCATGGCGTGTGCCTCAGTTGGATCATGCTTCAACGAATACGAATGCTGGCTGAAATCAGCCGATCTTGATCTTGGTGTCGCTCAGGAAGGCATAGGGCGGCACCGGCAGGTTGCTCGGGGCCGGGCCCTTCCTGATGCGGCCCGATGTGTCGTAGTGCGAGCCATGGCAGGGGCAGAACCAGCCGCCGTAATCGCCGCGCACCTCGCCCGGGGCCGAGCCGCCCGGAATGCAGCCGAGATGGGTGCAGGAGCCGTAAAGCACAAGCCAGCGCTCCTTGCCCTCTTTGACGCGGGCCTGGTCGGCCTGCGGATCGGGAAGCGAGGCAACAGACACCTTGCGGGCATCGTCAATCTCGGCCTGCGTGCGGTTGCGCACGAAAACCAGCTTGCCGCGCCAGAACAGCTTGATCGCCTGACCTTCCGGGATCGGCGCCAAATCGACGTCGATCGGCGCGCCGGCAGCCACGGTCTGCGCGTCGGGTGCCAGCGAGCTCACCAGGGGGATCAGAATGGATGCACCAAACACGGCACCGGCGGCGGAGGTCGCCAGGAAAAGGAAGTCTCGCCGGGTCGTCTCGGTGGTCTTGCCATCTGCCAAGTTTGCCACGTCGTTCTCCTAAAGCAGCCCGGAACCTGTTTCGCTTCCGGCGTGTTCGACATCATTGTTTTGCACGAGCATCACAGGCCGCGCAATGCGACCCGGCGTCACCAGTGCGCCGCTGTTTCGCATGCAGGTTGGCGGAAGTCCACCTTGGAAAAGCTCAATTTGCTAAGCGGCAGGCAATGGTGCGCGCGGCTTTCTGGCACGCGCCTTGGGCGATGTCTCGCCGGGGTCATCCGCCGCCAGAAAACCACCGGATTGCCGGGCCCAGAGACGCGCATACAGGCCTTTGCGCGAGATCAGCTCGGCATGCGTGCCCTGATCGACAACACGGCCGTGATCCATCACCACCAGCCGGTCCAGCGAGGCAATGGTCGACAGGCGGTGCGCGATCGCAACCACGGTCTTGCCCTGCATCAGATGCTGCAATTGCTCCTGAATGGCGGCTTCCGTGTCGGAATCAAGCGCCGAAGTCGCCTCGTCAAGCACTAGGATGGGCGCGTTCTTCAAAAGCACGCGCGCAATGGCGATCCGCTGGCGCTGACCGCCCGAAAGTTTCACGCCACGCTCGCCGACACGCGCGTCATAGCCCATGCGCCCTTCCTGATCGCTCAGCTTGAGAATGAAGTCGTGGGCTGACGCGGCCCTGGCAGCCGCAAAGATCTCATCGTCGCTGGCGCCGCTGCGGCCATAGGCGATGTTGTCGCGGATCGAGCGATGCAGCAGCGAATTGTCCTGCGTCACCATGGCAATCTGGCTGCGCAGCGAATCCTGCGTCACATGGCCGATGTCCTGCCCGTCGATGAGAATGCGCCCGCCCTCGACATCGTAGAGCCGCAGCAACAGATTCGCGAAAGTCGACTTGCCGGCGCCAGATGGCCCGACCAACCCGATCCGCTCCCCTGCCGCGATGGACAGCGAAAGCTCTTCGAACAGGCTGCCGGCGCGGCCATAGTGGAACTTCACCTTGTCGAAAGTGATGGCGCCGGCCTTGACGCACAAAGCCTGCGCATCGACCGCATCGCCCAGCCCGTGCGGCTTGGCGATAGTTTCCATGCTCTCCTGCACCGCACCAATGTTCTCGAAGATGCCACGCACGAGATGGATTACCCAGCCTGACATTTGCACGAGCCTGAGCACCAGCCCGATCGCAGCAGCCACAGCGCCCGGCGTCATCTGCCCGGCGTTCCAGAGCCAGATCGAGAGCGCAGCAGTGACCACGACCAGCAGGCTGTTCATCGCCTGCAGCAGCACGCTGACGACCGTAATGAGCCGGGTCAGATCCAGAAAGGACTGGTTCCAGCGTGTCAGCGCGCCACGCACAGCCGAGCGCTCGGCATCAGCGCGGGCAAACAGCTTCACGGTCAGGATGTTGGTGTAGGAATCGACGATGCGCCCGGTGGCGGATGAGCGTGCCTGCGAATTTTCTTCGGAGCGTTTCTGGGCGCGCGGCACGAAGTAGACCAGCAGCAGGACATAGCTGATGATCCAGAGCGCAACCGGCATCGCGAGCCAGATGCTCGTGCTGCCAAAGAAGCCGAGCGCCACGCCGGCAAAGATCAGCACATACCAGAGGTCATCGATCACTTCGATGGTCGCGCCACGGATCGACTGCCCGGCCTGGATGACGCGCGATGCCAGCCTGCCGGCAAAGTCGTTCTGGAAATAGCTCAACGCATGGCCAAGCGTGTAGACATGGTTGCGCCAGCGGATCTGGTTGGTGATCTGCGGCACCACGACCTGATCGACGATGGCGTGGTTGGCGAAATAGACCAGCGGCCGCACGACCAGCAGCAGGAAAGCGGCCCCCAGCAGCAATGAGCCATGCTCGCGCCAGATGGTGGCGCCATCTTTCGCTGCCAGCAGGTCAACCAGCCATCCGACCATGAGATACATGGCCGCCTCGATGCCGCTGAAGACGAGACCCGTCAGCAGAATCAGCCCCATCCAGCCCTTCACACCCTTGATGTGATGCCACATGAAACGCCAGACGCCGGCGGGCGGCGCGGTCTTCTCGTCAAAAGGCGCAAAAACATCGACGCGTGATTCAAGATGACGGAACAGGGCTGCCAGCATGATGGGCGCCCTCCTGCGGTCGCGCGGTGTCGTGAAAACGCCGGTCTTACAGCATGGAAAGTGACAGGGTAAGCGTGGCAGACGCCGCAGGTGCCTGCATCCGTGCGCCAGAATGCTTCAGGCGGCCTTGATCCGCATCGGCATGAACGTCTCCGGCGGGGCGGGCCGGCAGAACAGGTATCCTTGGCCGCGCTCGGCACCGATCAACTGGATTGCGATGCGCTGTTCGTCGGTCTCGATGCCTTCGACCACGACCTGCATGCCGAGATTGCGCGCCAGCTGGCAAACAGCCTCGATGACAGCCTTCGAGGCCGGATTGGTCGTCACATCGCGGGCAAAGCTCTGGTCGATCTTCACCTGCGAGAACGGATAGGTGGAAAGATAGCCCAGCGACGAATACCCCGTGCCAAAATCATCGAGCGAGAAGCGCACACCAATGCGCCGCAGCTCACGAATGGCATCAAGCGTCGCCTGCTTGTCCTCGATCAGCAGCGACTCGGTGACTTCCAGCGTCAGGCGCCTGGCTGGCAGGCCAGATGTCAGCAGCGCGTCCTTGATGGTCGCGATCAGCTTGTGCGGCTCGCGGAATTGCAGCGGCGAGACATTCACAGCCACGCTCGCATCGCTGTCCCAGAGGGCCGCATCCGCACAGGCCTGACGGATGGCGAACTCGCCCATGGGCAGGATAAGGCCACATTGCTCGGCAATCGGGATGAAGATGCCCGGCGGCACCATGCCGCGCGTCGGGTGTTTCCAGCGCATCAGCGCCTCGCAGGAGACGATTTTCTGCGACTTGAAATCGATGATCCCCTGATAGTGCAGGCTCAGCGTGTCATTGC
>JANMMX010000435.1:0-4831 GCA_031373605.1 Allobosea sp.
TTGCCAACAAAGCCAAAGATAAAAACCGAGCCATCGTCAATCCTCTCACGACCCTACGTCATGTTGAACATGGCATGTAACCCGCAACGTGTCACGGGAGGCTGGAGGGCAGACAATACAGGCACATGACGGCGGCATATGCCGGTGGGCGCAGGCTCAGCCGCCCGTCACCCGCCGCCAGAAGCTGGACGAGAACCCCGGGTCAATATGGCTGGCAAAATCACGCCAATGCGGGAACGACGCCTCGAAGGTTGCAGCCGACATGCGCGCATCCTTGTAGGGATTGACGCGCCCACCCGCCGAAATGGTGATGGCATCCAGCTGCGCCAGCAGCCTCTCGGTGCGTGCACCACGATTGGGGAAATCCAGTGTCAGTGTTGCGCCCGCCATGGGAAACGACATCAGCCCCGGTGAAGGCTTGTCGCCAAACAGCTTCAGCACGGTCAGGAACGAGGCTTCGCCGGCATCTTGTGTCAGTCGCAACATCTCGGTGATCGCAGCCGGAGCATCGCCCATCGGCACGACGCACTGGAACTGCCGCAGGCCTTTGGGGCCATAGGCGCGATTCCAGTTGGCGATGCGATCCAGCGGATAGAAGAAGGGGCCGAAAGGCACGTTGCGCGTGGCATCGGTGTTTGTGTTCGCCGCGCGATAGAGCGTGTTGAAGGCCTTCAGCGTCAGCCGGTTGATGAGCGGGAAAGGCGGTGTCAGCGGGAAAGGCAACTGCTTGAGGCCGGAAGGCGCATTGCTCCCGCTATCTGCCTCAGTTGCAGCAGCGGCGTGGTTGGCCCGGAAGAACACGCCGCGCCCAAGCCGTGCCCCAGAAGCCAGCGCATCGATCCACGCCACCGTGTAATCATGGCTCAGGTCCGAAGCGCGTGCGAGCTGGAAGAACTCGGCCAGCGAGCCGAAGCGCCGCGTCTCCCGCGCCATCAGGGGCGATGAGATCGGCATGAGTTGCAGGCCGATCTCGGTGATGAGCCCGGTCAGTCCCATGCCGCCAATCGTGGCAGCGAACATCCCGGTATTCCGGGTCGGCGAGCATGTGAGTGTTGTGCCATCAGAGCGTGCGAGAACGAAATGGCGCACATGGCAGCCAAAGGTGCCTGCGCGATGGTGGTTCTTGCCGTGCACATCATTGGCGACAGCGCCGCCCAGCGTGACAAAACGCGTGCCCGGCGTGACGGGCAGGAACCAGCCCTGCGGCACGCATTCGGCCAGAATATCGCCCAGCAAGAGGCCGGGCTCGGCCACCAGCAAGCCAGTCGCCGGATCAAAAGAGCGGATGCTGGCAAGGGTTCGAGTCTCGATCAGGTCGCCGCCATCATTCAGGCAGCTGTCGCCATAGGAGCGGCCATTGCCATAGGGCAACACAGGCTTGGCGGCATCACGGCTGCTCAGCCACTGGCTTGCCGAAGTCACGCCAGACCCGGTTGCTGTCAGTCCACCCCAGGAGCGCAGAACAGGGCTTGATCGGGCGTTCACATCACATCCAGGGTTGCCGCCGCCAGCATGACCCCGACCACTGTCACGCCCATCAACTGGGTCCGCCAGTCGCGAATCATGAAGACCAGCGGGTCGTCCAGCATCTGGCCACGCCGGGCCAGAACCCAGATGCGCGCCATCGTGTAGAGCACAATCGGGCAGATCAGCCAGATCAGCTGTGGCGATTGATAAAGCTGCTTCACAGCCGCGCTGTCGACATAAAGCGCCAGGATCAGTGCCGAGATGCAGCCGCTGGCAATGCCAAGCTGTGACAGCGCTTCCAGATCGCCCGCCTGATAGCCACGCCCCATGCTGCGCAGGCCCGTGCCATCCAGCGCCAGCAGCAGCTCGGCATAGCGCTTCACCAGCGCCAGGCTGAAAAACACGAAAACGGCAAAGGCCAGCAGCCAGTGCGACAGTGCGATCATGGTGGCCGCATTGCCGGCAAGGATGCGCAACGTATGCAGGGCCGCCAGGCTCATCACATCCATCAGCAATTTGCGCTTGAGCCAGAAGAGATAGACCATCGCGATGACCAGATAGGCGCAAAGCGCCAGCAGGAACGTCAGCGGCTTCGGCAGGAACCACGTGACGCCAAAAGAAGCCGCCAGCAGGCATGGCACGGCCGCGCGCGCCTGCGCCTCGCTGATCTCGCCAGCAGCCAGCGGGCGGAGCCGCTTGGTCGGGTGGCGGCGGTCCGCCTCCACATCGATGATGTCATTCATCAGGTAGATGGCGGACGCCGCAAAGCTGAGCGAGATGGCCGCGATCAGCCCATAGAGCAGGTTGCGCGGGTCAAAAATCGAATGGCTGAGCAGGATCGGAACAAAGACGAGCGCATTCTTGAGCCAATGGTGCGGCCGCATGGCGCGCAAGAGCGGCGGCAGGGCGAACCTTGCCGCACTCGCGCGCTCTGCCATCGGATCGTTCTGGGTGCTCATGACGGGAGAATGCCCGCAACCCGCAGAAAAACAAGCAAGTTCAACCGGAATGGCTAACGCACGGCATTTTTACCATTGGTCATGCATGGTGCGGGGCGACACAACACGACGCAACGTCATAGCACCGGAATGCACGTCAGATGAACACGTCCACAACCCAGCGTCTGGCCCTGTCACCCGTCACGGCGCTGCTCTGCCTCGGCATGCTGGCGATGAGCCTGCCCCTGATCTTCCGGTCCATCCCGCTTGGCGCCAATTACTGGGATGTCTATCTCTATCTCGACTCGGCCTGGCGCGTCATCAACGGCCAGACACCCCACACCGATTTCTTCGTCGCATGCGGCGCCCTGCCGTTTTATCTCTATGCATTGGTTTTCGGGCTGGCGCCGAACGCGCAGCCCCTCCTGGCCGCACAATACTCCATCCTGATCCTCGCCTTGCCGCTGATGCTGATCGTGGCCAGCGATGTGGCGCGGCAGTCGCGGTTCAAGGCGCTTGCTGTCGTGCTGCCTTTCGCCATTGGCGCGCTGCTGCCGATCAACATGATCGAATTCTTTCCCTCACCCGGCACTGACGGGATCGGGCTCTACAACCGGCAATCCGGGCTGGTGCTCTATCCGCTGGTGGCAGCACTTGTGCTGATGCAGCCATCCTGGGCGCGCACGGCTGTCATCGCGATCTCGGCCTCGGCGCTGTTTTACATCAAGATCAACAGTTTTGCCGCAGCCATCGGCTTTTGCGGCTACGTCTTCATCGCAGGCCGACTGAGCTGGCGCGACGCAATTGCAGCTGGGATGTTCTTTCTCGGCAGCATGGCGGTGGTCGAACTCTCGACCGGCCTTGTCTCATCCTACATCGCAGACATCCGGGCCATGCTCGATCACAACAGCGGCGCGCTGTTCACGCGACTGTTGACGCTGGCTTCAGTCAAGCTCGACGTGCTGGCAGTGCTCGCGCTCCTGGGGGCAGCCTTGGTTTTCGTTCGTTCGCCAGATGCGCAGTCAACTGCCAGTGGCCCGCTTGGCAAAACCATCGCCCGCCTCTTGCGCCACCCGGCAATCGAACTCGTCGGCTTCACCGGCATTGCCTGCATCAACGAAGCGCAGAACACCGGCAGCCAGGAGTTCCTCTACCTCTGGCCCTTGCTTCTTCTGCGCCTCTGCGACGCCCTGCATATGCCGCAGGGGCGCGCGCAGATGACCGTCCTGTTGCTGATCGCCGCCGCGACCCTGCCATCCATGGTCAAGATGCTGCACCGGGCCGGGCGCGCGGTTGTGGTGGCGCCGGGCTATCACGCGATCAACCTGCCCATCCTTGGCCCGCTCGACAGCGTGCGCGTCAAGCCGGCCCATCTGGAGCGCGCCCGCGAACTGGCTGAACACTATCCGAAGTTCAAGGCCGCCTATGCCTCGCTTGCCGAGCAAGGCCAGATGTCATCATCCATCATTTATTCAGAGCCGGATTTTCAGGCTTATTTCCTGATTGACGCAGCCGCAGCGGCTCAAGCCCTGCTGGCACGCGAGGCGAGCATTGGCCGCCGTTACGCGAGCCTTTACACGCTCGAATTCGTCGATGTGATGCCACTCGTGCTTAAGCGTATTCCCGTCAAGGGCCTGTCCGTCGCTTACGAGCCTGCGCGCGGCTATCCGCGCGGCAAGTATCCCGAGATGCTGGCCGCCTTGGCCATGACTGAGGCGATCCTCGTGCCGCATTGCCCCGACACCCCGGCACGTCTTGACATGATGGAAGCGGTCAGTTCCGTCATCAAGGATCGCCAGCGTATCGCACTGACGCCCTGCTGGGACCTTTACGAGCGTCCGTGATCTGGGTTCGACCGTCAGTTCAGGCTTGAGTTGCGCGGCCATTGCAGCCAGACAGGTGAGGCAGCGCGGGCCCCATTTGAACCAGAAACCTGACATGGACCGGATGTTCGAGATTGCTGTGATTGGCGGCGGGGTCAATGGCTGCGGCATCGCGCGAGATGCCAGCGGGCGCGGGCTCAGCACCGTGCTGTTCGAGCAGGACGATCTCGCCAGCGCCACCTCGCAATGGTCCTCGAAGCTCATTCACGGCGGCCTGCGCTATCTGGAGCATTACAAGTTCCGGCTGGTGCGTGAGGCGCTGATCGAGCGTGAGGTGCTGCTCAACATCGCACCGCACATCATCTGGCCGCTGCGTTTTGTGTTGCCCCACCACAAGGGCCTGCGCCCGGCCTGGCTGCTGCGGCTCGGGCTGTTTCTCTATGACACGCTCGGCGGCCGGAAAATCCTGCCAGCCACACGCACGCTGGACCTGCGCAGGGATGCTGCCGGAATGCCACTCAAAGCGGGCTATGCAACGGCGTTCGAATACTCCGATTGCTGGGTCGATGATGCCCGCATGGTCGTGCTCAACGCCATGGATGC